>JAHDEF010000014.1 GCA_020628975.1 Aquimarina sp.
ATCCTTATCGTCGTTTTCGCTGTCTTTTTTGTTATCAGAATTATCGTCCTCATCTTCCTTTTTATTGTCGTCTTTGTTTTGATCTTGATCCTGATTCTGATCTTTATTTTGATCCTGCTGCTCTTTCATTTTTTTAGCAACCGCTAAGTTTTTGCGTGCATCATTATCGTAAGGATTGTTACGCAGGGCATTTTTATAAGATTCAATGGCTTCCTCAAATTTTTGCATTTCGAAATACGCATTTCCTTCATTGTAATAAGCAGCACTTTTATCGCCTTCATTTTTTGCCAATTTAGCAGCCTTTCCAAATCGGTTTGCTGCTTCTTGATGACTAGCCGTAGCAAAATGCGACACTCCTAAGTTGTATTGTCCTGTATTATTTTTAGCATCTTTCGCTATAGCCCTGCGGTAATTTTTTTCAGCAGCTAATACGTTAGGGTTTTCGTTGGTTAAAATGGAATTCCCTTTAAAAACATATTGGTTTGCTTCTAACTCGACTCCCTTTAATTTGTTTTCTTTTTGAGCATGAAGGTTGATTCCAACTGCTATAAAGAGAAAAACAAAAATTTGCTGTACTAACTTCATCGTATTATTTCTCTTTAAAAATATTCAATTTCTGCACCCATAGTGTTCTTCTTTCTAACACTAAAACATCTAATAATAAAAACAATAATGCTGCTGCCAAAAACCATTGAAATTGATCTTTAAAATCAGCCACTTGTTTGGCTTCAAATTCATTTTTTTCAAAACCCGATAGCAATTGCGTAAGTTCACTTACTGCCTTATTGGTATTGCTTCCATCAATATATTTTCCTTTGGCACTTTCGGCAATATCTTTTAACGTTTCTGCATTCAATTTTGTAATGACAGTTTCTCCATTTTTATCTTTCTTATAATTTTGAAGAATTCCTTTACGTTTAATGGGTATAACGCCTCCTTTTTCAGTTCCTACTCCAATGGTAATTATACGAATACCTTCTTTGCTAGCTTCTTTGGCTGCCGCAGTAGCATCGTCACTATGGTCTTCTCCATCACTTACAATAACCAATACACGGTTGGTTTGCTCAACATCATTGTAAAAGGTTTTGGCTAAATCAATGGCATCAGTAATTGCTGTGCCTTGTGAGGAAACCATGTCAGTATTTAAGGCCTGAAGAAATAATTTTCCCGAACCGTAATCGGTCGTAATGGGTAGTTGTGGAAAAGCACTACCCGCATAAGCGATTATTCCTATGCGATCGCCCGTAAGTTCATTAATCGTTTGTGAAACTAATTGTTGTGATTTTTTTAAACGATTGGGAGCTATATCTTCAGCTAACATACTTTTTGAAACATCAATGGCAAACACCAAATCAACACCTTCTCTTTTAATTTTTTTCAGCTTGCTCCCCATTTTAGGATTTACCAATGCTACCGCTAAGGCAGCAAGAGCTAAACTTGCTAATATGAATTTTAATAAGGGTTTAAAACCTGATTTGTTTGGTGTTAGCGCTTTCAATAATTCTGCATCAGCAAAATTAGATTGGGCTTTTTTCTTCCAAAATACATTTCCTAAGTAAACCACTAATAATAATGGAATACTTATTAAAAGCACAAAGTATATTTTCTCTTCTAAAAAATAGATATCCATTTTTATAGTTTTGGGTTATTTGCTAAAAAGCGTAAAACCATTTTTATATAAAACTTTTGAAAATTGTTTGTTTCAGCAGATATGATAAAGCTATACAGCCAAAGGCTATGATGGCGAATAAGCGGTATTTTTCATCGTAACTCGTGAATTTTAATTCCTCTACATCTGTTTTTTCTAGCTTATCAATTTCCGTATAAATCCTCTTCAATTTGTTGTTGTTGGATGCGCGAAAATATTTACCTCCTGTTTTTTTCGCGATTTCTTTCAATAACTTCTCATCAATTTCTACAGGAACTGTAGCATATTTAAATTGTCCATTGGGATACATAGCTACTGGCGAAAGCGCATTTCCGTTTGTACCTACACCAATTGTGTATACTTTTATACCGTACTCGGCTGCCAATTCAGCTGCTATTAAAGGATCTATAAAACCCGCATTGTTAGTTCCATCGGTAAGTAAAATAATGACTTTGCTTTTCGCTTTAGAATCCTTAATGCGATTGACCGCTGTTCCTAATCCCATACCAATAGCTGTACCACCTTCAATATCTTGAGAAAACTTAAGGCTATTTAAGGCAGAAAGAATAATATTTTTATCACTAGTTATCGGAGTTTTGGTGTATGCTTCACCTGAATATACAACAACCCCTATACGATCGGTAACTCTACCTTTTACAAAGTTAGCAGCTACTCTTTTTAAAGCCTCTAAACGATTAGGCTTCAAATCTTTTGCCAACATACTCCCTGAAATATCAATAGCCATTGCTATATCAATTCCTTTATTGGTTTTTACTTGAGTAGACTCTTGTACGGTTCTAGGTCGAGCCAAGGCAATGATAATAAAAGCAACACCAAGTAGTTTTAAAATTGATAACACAGGATGCAGTTTAGAAACAACATCTGTACTTATCTTAAAACCTTGCGCATTTCCTAATTTTAATTCTGCCTGCTGCTGATTTCTTCGCCATAAATACCAACCTATTAAAAGCGGTAACAGCAAAAACAACCAGAAAAACTCAGGGTTTTCGAAAGTGAAATTTTTAAACATTATTTACCACTATTAAATTTAACCGATTTCAACATTCTATCAGCTACTTCTTTAGCTGCTTTGTCTTCTTTGTCATAACCTACAAATACGACTTGCACTCCATCATTTTCCGTAAATAATAAAGCACTATAATTAAAAGTTAATGTAAGATTGACTACAGGTACTATCACATCGAATTTCCCTTGAACTTTTGTTCCTTTTATTCCTCCTGAAATTTCAATCTCTTTAGTTTCTTGGGTAATATTTTCGGGCTTAAACTTCGCAAGCATTTGTGGTATTAATTGCGCTGCCATTTGTTCCTCAGAAATATCTACTTCTTGCCTAAAAGAAACGGTGTTTAACAATGCATAGAATTTTTGCTCAATACCCCCAAATGTATACAGTTGATTACCTACAATCATTTGCTGTTGCTGTGGTGGCAGTTCAACTTGCTTACGCTCTAATACATCAGGGGAACTTATAGAAATTGAAGGCACTCCATAAGAACTCGTAAACCAATCTTTCATTAACCAACCATTCGTAGAGCGACTATATACTAAATCTAAAAACGCTCCTACTTTGGTAGATGCTAAATAAGTTAAGCCACCCACTAAGAACACCCCAACCGTAACCCATGTAAGAATAAGGTTTCGTTTTTTTCTTCGTTTCGCTTCTTTTTCTTTGCGGTATTCTTCGTTTTGAAGTTTTTCTTCTTCGGTAAGTTCTGGCTTGGCTTTTTCTACGACATCTATAAAAGCAGTAATAAATTCTTTATCATTTTTTGCCGTTTCTAAACTTGGATTTATAGCGGCAAATTTTGCGAAATCAGCCGTTTGTAAGGTTTTTTCGAATTGAAGAATAGTTTCTTTCTTTAGCCTAATTTTACCACGTTTTGATAATTCTTGAAGTGTGGCTATTAATTCTTCCGTGGTGCTTTCTAAAGCATTATCGGCGACATCTTCATCTAAATAACTTTTCGCTACATCGGTTAATTTCGAGTAAAACTCTTTGTATTTATTTTCTTGTAATAATGAATTTCCATTGACTCTTCCCAAAGCTAGCTTAGCACGATCATACGCGGGTAATTCACTTTCAGGTAGAGGCTTTTTCTTAAGAATTTTCCAAAGAATAAAACCTACTAAAGCGGCAACGAGTAGAATTCCTAAAATCCAATAAGCAATTTTAGCCCAGTTGGTTTCCGATAAATCCTCTACTGGCATAATCCCTTTTATCGGTTCAATTTTTAAGGAATCTATTAAAACATCACGCACTTCTACTTCTAAAGAATCGGTGTAAAATGATTTGTCACCAATAAGTACTTTTTGTTTAGGAATGGTATAGTGGCCAGTATCAAACTGTGTTAAAGCATACTGTTTTAGCAATCTATAACGTCCTCCCTCGTCAAGCGTATCTATTTTTGAAGCCTTGATGACTTCTAATGGAGAAAAGCTTTTGTGGTCGGGAAATACAATTAATTTATCCTTATTATCTTGAACTTGTATGGCGTAGTTGATTACCGAACCGATTTCTATAGAAGTAGAATCGACGGCACTTTGCACTTGAGCACTTATGGTAAAAGTCCACAAAAGTGATGCTAGAATGAATAAAATTCTACTAGAATATATTTTTAACTTCATGATACTATCCCCTGCGTTTAAAATATCCCAATAATTGTTTTACGTAATCTTCATGAGTAGCGCAACTCATCATACCTGCCCCACTTTTACTAAAGCTTTCTTTAAAATAGGCTGCTTTTTCTTGGTAATACTTTTCATATTGTTTTCTAATGCTTTTGGAAGAAGTATTTACATATTGCAATTTTCCTGTTTCTTGATCTTGAACGGGAATCACACCCAAATTCGGAATTTCTTCTTCTTTGGCATCGTACACTCGAATTCCTGTGACATCATGCTTCCCTGCGGAAATTTTCAAAGTTTGCACAAAATCATCTTCCGTAACAAAATCAGATAATACAAATACTATCGCTTTCTTTTTTTGAACATTACTTAAATATTTGAAAGCTTCTGAAATATTAGTTTTATTGCTTTTAGGTGAAAATTCTAATAATTCTCTAATAATGCGCAACACATGAGATTTTCCTTTTTTAGGAGGAATAAATAATTCAATTGCATCTGAAAATAGTATTAAACCCACCTTATCATTGTTCTGTATCGCAGAAAAAGCTAGTGTAGCAGCAATTTCAGTGAGCTTTTCTTTCTTAAACTGATGCTGAGTTCCAAATAATAACGAACCTGATACATCTACCATTAGCATCAAAGTAAGTTCTCTTTCTTCTTCAAAGACTTTTATGTAAGGCTCATTATAACGCGCCGTTACATTCCAATCAATCGCTCGCACATCATCCCCAAATTGATATTGGCGTACTTCACTAAATGTCATACCACGTCCTTTGAAGGTAGATTGATATTCTCCCCCAAAAACATTATCACTTACTCGACGTGATTTAATTTCTATTTTGCGTACTTTTTTTAGTAATTCTTTTGTATCCATTCAATTCACCTTTGGCTCATTAGTATTAAGTGCAGAGTATAAAGTATATAGACTAAATCTCTTGATACTTTATACTATTTACTTTGTACTGGTGCGAAGCGCCTATGGTACCTCTATTTCATTTACAATTTGGCTAATGATTTGTTCTGAAGTAATATTTTCAGCTTCTGCTTCGTAAGTAATACCAATTCGATGGCGTAATACGTCAGTAACTACAGCACGAACATCTTCAGGAATAACATACCCACGACGTTTTATAAAAGCATAACATTTAGCTGCCGTAGCTAAACTAATACTACCACGTGGCGAAGCCCCAAAATTGATTAAAGGTTTTAAACTTGATAGGTTATAATTTTCAGGATAACGTGTAGCGAATACAATGTCAAGAATGTATTTTTCAATTTTCTCGTCCATATAAACCATTTTAACCGCCTCTTGTGCTTTCAATATTTGGTCTGTAGAAACTACAGGGTTTACGGTTTCATAAGCCCCTTTTAAATTGGCACGCATAATTAATTGTTCCTCTTCGATTTTAGGGTAATCAATTACTGTTTTCAACATAAAACGGTCCATTTGCGCTTCTGGCAACGGATAGGTACCTTCTTGGTCAACTGGGTTTTGTGTTGCCATTACTAAGAAAGGCTTATCTAAACTAAAGGTTTCATCACCAATAGTCACTTGCTTTTCTTGCATAGCTTCTAACAAAGCCGATTGTACTTTTGCTGGTGCACGGTTAATTTCATCGGCTAATACAAAGTTGGCAAAAATAGGTCCTTTTTTAATCGAGAAATCATTCTCTTTCATGTTGTATATCAGCGTCCCTACCACATCGGCAGGTAGCAAATCGGGGGTAAACTGAATACGGCTAAAACTTCCTTGCACGGCTTTTGAAAGCGTATTAATCGCTAAAGTTTTTGCTAAACCAGGTACACCTTCTAACAAAATATGTCCTTGACCTAACAAACCGATAAGCAATCGCTCGATCATATATTTTTGTCCAACAATAACTTTGTTTAACTCTAAGGTTAATAAATCTATAAAAGCAGATTCTTGCTGAATCTTTTCATTTATTGCTCTAATGTCAATCGAACTTGTTTGTTCCATAGTTATTTATGATCGTTTTATGTATTGCCCACAATAGGCAATTAGGTCCTTATTTATAATTATATCTTTTGACAGAAAATAAAGTCAACAATTTCTCTTAACCTTACAAGGTTTAAGATGGTGAATTTACTATTCCTTAATTTTCTTTGCAACTTATCTAAAGATTTGGCAAAAGTTTATCGAATGCTATATTATTTTTAATACTATTCCTTATATATTTAAATAGAGAAACGAAGAAAAAAAAATGCTGTTGCAAATCTTTTTCATTCCATAAATTAAATCGTGGCAAACATAGTTTTTTAATAATACCATTTTACAAAAAGTGCTAACCGTATAGCAGTCGATATGATAAACAAACGGCTTTTAGTCAAAAATTTACTAGCTCATAACGATGAAAATAGCTTTTACGACAAAAAGTTACGACTTAACTTATCTGAAAAAGAAGGCAAGGCTAAATTTATAAAACATATTTGCGCCCTATCAAATTCAAATCCCAAAAACAATTCATTTATAGTAATTGGGGTTAAAGATGAAGGCAATCATATTGTTGGAGTTGATTTTTTTGATGATAGTAAACTTCAAAATTTGATTAATGCTTATGTAGAAAATCCTCCCGTGGTTTCTTATGAAAATATTTCATTCCCCCACTTACCCGATAATAAAGTAGTGGGTTTGGTTACAGTACACCCTACGAATAATGGCATTTGTAAACTTCGAAAAAACATTTGGAAGTACTACGGTGGCTCCATTTTCATGAGAGACGGAAGTATTAGTATGCCTAAAGATAATATTGAGCCTCCACCCGATGTGAATTCTGAAATCGTAAAGGCTATAGAAAATCACTCGCATAACAATATCGGTATGACACTAGATGGGGTTTTTGATTTTATGAACACCCGCGAAGATTTAAAACCCCAATACAAGGTTTTTAAAGATTTTTTTGTAATGTGTTGGGCGGGAAGACAAAAAAGAGTGAAAAACACTACCTATTACTCTCGTGTTGATATTAAGCTGATTAATGAGCAATCACAATTGTTTTATTCTGAATTTGACGAAGTCACTATTGAAATGAATAACGATCATTTTATAATTACCGAATTTGTCAATTTAGGCTATGACGGCAATAATACGTATTATCCTTTTGAAAAAGTGACGTATACTTTTAAAGAAAGTGGTAAATATTTTCAGGAATCAAAGCTGTTATTTGAACCCCCTATTTTTAATCCTAGCGTTATTGATTTCTTAATGAAAAAGAATTTTAAATTACTACGGAAATTAAAACATCAAGAAACAATAAGCGAAAAAGACGCCAGAAGCCTACGTGATTTACCTAAGACTTATTTACTTTCGTACCTGAACGGGTACCTTGATGCGCTTGACCTGTTGAAAGAAGCCAAAAACCTTATTAAAGGATATAATGAAGAAGTGTATCGCATCTATAAAGATACCTTACGAGTTATTAGAAAAGTACGTTACAACAATGAATAAAGGAAATACTTACGTTATAGGAGATATTCACGGAGGAAAAAAAGCGCTTCAACAACTCATTGAAAAACTAAACTTATTACCAAACGATCACCTAATCTTTTTAGGTGATTACTGTGATGGTTGGAGTGAAAGTGCTGAAACGCTATTATTTCTTATGAATTTAAGAAAAACACAACCCTGTACTTTTATCAAAGGGAACCACGATGCACTAACTCTTGAATGGCTAGAAACAGGAAAGAAAAAGCAAGAATGGCTAAAACACGGAGGTGAAGCAACTGTGAAAAGTTTCTCTAAATTTAGTAAAGAAGAAATCACTGAAATGAAACGATTCTTACAAAGCTTAAAAACTTATGTTATTGATGACGAGAATCGACTTTTTCTACATGCTGGCTTTACTCATTTACAAGGACCTAAACGTGAATATTTTGAAGAAATGTGTTATTGGGATCGTAGCCTATGGGAATTAGCCTTAGCAGCGCATAACACTGTAGATGAAACTCACCCTCATTACCCAAAACGATTAAAACTATTCAAGGAAATTTATATTGGTCATACACCAACAGTACGAATCGATACAACCATTCCTGTAAACGCTACCTGCGTATGGAATGTAGATACAGGCGCCGCATTTTACGGACCTTTAACCGCTTTAAATATTGACAATAAAGAATTTATTCAAACGGAAGCCGTACATACTTTTTATCCTGATGAACGAGGAAGAAATTGATATTAATACTGTGATTCTATGACTTTTTTAAAAAATCGATATTACGTTTTAAGCCTGAAAATTTAGTCCGTTTTACTGCTGATTTTTTAAATACCTTACTAAATATCTCCTCAGTTATTTCTTCCCAATCTTGATAAGTCATTTCTAATAAATCAGGGTGCGGATTGAATAAAGGTTCGTTATGAGGCTTCGAGAATCGATTCCAAGGGCAAACATCTTGGCATATATCGCAACCGAACATCCAATCATCAAACTTCCCTTTCATTGTAGCAGGAAGGTTATCTTTTAATTCAATAGTGAAATAAGATATACATTTACTACCATCAACCACGTAAGGCGCTACTATCGCTTGTGTTGGGCAGGCATCTAAACAAGCCGTACAATTCCCACAATGATCTGTTGTAGCATGATCTGTTTCCAATTCGATATCTAAGATCAATTCAGCTATAAAAAAGAAAGACCCCGCTTGCTTTTGAATAAGGTTACTATTTTTTCCGATCCAACCTAAGCCACTTTTAGCAGCCCAAGCTTTATCTAGCACTGGTGCCGAATCTACAAATGCTCTCCCTGATACTTTTCCTATTTCTGCATCTATAAAATGATGTAACTCCTTAAGTTTTGATTTTATGATATGATGATAATCTTGACCATAAGCGTATTTAGAAATTTTAGGAGCATTAGGGTCTTTTTGAGTTTCGGTTGGAAAGTAATTTAACAATAGAGAAACCACACTTTTAGAGCCTTCTACCAATTTTGTAGGATCGAGGCGTTTATCAAAATGATTCGCCATATATGCCATTTGACCATGATGATTATTGCTGAGCCATTTTTCCAATCTTGGTGCCTCTTCTTCTAAAAAACCAGCCTTACTAATTCCACATGACAAAAAACCTATGCGTTTTGCTTCTTCTTTAATCATTGCTGACCATTTGGAAGCATTCAAGGTGCCGTTTTTATGGGATTGAGTATTCATTATCTAGAATAAAAGTCCTTGATCTGGCCCTTTGGTTCTTCCTAAATGACGATAAGCTAATTCGGTTACCTCACGCCCTCGGGGAGTACGCATGATAAAACCTTGTTGAATTAAAAAAGGTTCATAAACTTCCTCAATGGTTTCTGCACTTTCACTAACCGCTGTAGCAACCGTTGTTAATCCTACAGGGCCACCCTTAAATTTATCGATAATAGTTGTTAAGATTTTATTGTCCATTTCATCCAAACCAAAAGCATCAACATGTAACGCTTTCAAAGAGAATTGAGCGATTTCAAGATCAATACTTCCGTTCCCTTTAATTTGTGCAAAATCACGAACCCTTCTTAATAAAGCATTGGCGATACGAGGTGTTCCACGGCTTCTACCCGCAATTTCTATTGCCGCTTTTTGGTCGATAGGCACATTTAAAATTGAAGCACTACGCTCAATAATTGTCGATAATAATTCTGTAGAATAATATTGTAATCTCGATTGAATACCAAAACGAGCGCGCATAGGTGCAGTCAGTAAACCTGAACGGGTAGTGGCACCAATTAAAGTGAATTCATCTAAATGTATTTGGACAGATCGCGCATTAGGGCCGCTCTCAATCATAATATCGATTTTAAAGTCTTCCATTGCCGAATACAAGTACTCTTCAACAATGGGACTCAATCGATGAATTTCATCTATAAATAATACATCTCTAGGATCTAAATTCGTTAATAAACCAGCCAAGTCTCCTGGTTTATCTAAAACAGGTCCTGAAGTAATTTTGATACCTACCCCTAATTCATTAGCTACAATATTGGCTAAGGTTGTTTTCCCTAATCCTGGAGGGCCATGAAACAACGTATGATCTAATGCCTCACCACGCATATTGGCAGCCTTTACAAAAATCTGAAGGTTTTCCAACACTTGATCCTGACCAGCAAAATCATCGAAACTAAGAGGCCTTAATGCCTTTTCAATATCGTGATCTTGTGGACTAAAATTTTCGCTTGTAGGATCTAAGTTTGAATTCAATCTAATAATAGGTTTAAAACTGCTATCCAATTGACAGAATCATCTATTTGAAGAGATTCCTGCCTACGCAGGAATGACGTAGGACTCATACAAAAGTATGACTATCATACAAAATAAAAAAGCCCTCATAAGAGGGCTTAGTGTATAATAGTCTAGTCAGTGACTAAAATTAGTGTGTTAACTCTTCTTCTCCATCTTGAACTGGAGTGGTTTGTGGCGTGTAATCTTGACCCTCTATTACATATTCACCATTCTCTTTTGTCTTACTGTAATCATAAGCCCAACGGTATACTGTTGGTAGTTCACCTGGCCAGTTACCATGAACGTGCTCTACTGGAGTTGTCCATTCCAAGGTATTAGATTTCCATGGATTCTGCTCTGCTTTCTTACCATAAAACATAGAGTGGATGAAGTTATATAAAAATATTAGCTGCGCTCCTGCTGTAATTAAAGCAAATATGGTAATTAACACATTAGTGTCTGCTAAATCATCAAAGTAAGGGAAGTTTGTGTACGTATAATAACGACGCGGTAAACCTGCCATACCTACAAAGTGCATTGGGAAAAACACCCCGTATGCTCCAACTGCAGTTATCCAAAAATGTGCATATCCTAAGTTTTTATTCATCATGCGTCCATACATTTTTGGAAACCAATGATACACCCCCGCAAATAAACCATATAGTGCAGAAATACCCATTACTAAGTGGAAGTGAGCTACAACGAAATAGGTATCATGAACGTTAATATCTAATGTACTGTCTCCTAAAATAATTCCTGTTAAACCTCCAGTAATAAATGTAGATACCAACCCTATTGAGAATAACATCCCAGGATTAAACTGTAAGTTACCTTTCCATAATGTAGTGATGTAGTTAAATGACTTCACTGCTGATGG
Source organism: Aquimarina sp. (assembly GCA_020628975.1). Taxonomy (GTDB): domain Bacteria; phylum Bacteroidota; class Bacteroidia; order Flavobacteriales; family Flavobacteriaceae; genus Aquimarina. Next base: position 11,385 of record JAHDEF010000014.1, read on the forward strand.
TATTGCGATCAATAATGTTGTAAAAGTAAATACAGATCCTAAGAATGGATTCATCCCTGACACGAACATATGGTGACCCCAAACGATCGTAGATAAAAATGCGATAGCGATAATCGAACCAACCATAGCTCGGTATCCAAAAATAGGCTTACGTGAATTAGTTGCAATTACTTCAGAAGTAATTCCTAACGCAGGCAATAATACGATGTATACCTCAGGGTGACCTAAGAACCAGAATAAATGCTCGAACAATACTGGAGAACCCCCTTGATTATGTAACACTTCTCCTTGAATAAAAATATCACTTAAATAGAATGAAGTTCCAAAGCTTCTATCCATAATCAACAACAAAGCTGCTGATAAAAGAACAGGGAAAGAAACTACACCGATGACTGCTGTAATAAAAAACGCCCAAATAGTTAATGGCATACGTGTCATCGACATTCCTTTAGTACGCAAATTAATTACAGTAACTACGTAATTTAAAGAACCTAACAATGAAGAAGCAATAAATATAGCCATAGATACTAACCATAATGTCATACCTAAACCTGAACCTGGCATAGCTTGTGGCAATGCACTTAGTGGCGGATAAATAGTCCAACCTGCAGCCGCTGGTCCAGCTTCAACAAATAAAGAGAATACCATAATTACTGAACTCAAAAAGAATAACCAGTAAGAAACCATATTCATGAATCCTGAAGCCATATCACGTGCCCCAATTTGCAATGGAATTAATAAATTACTGAACGTACCAGATAAGCCTGCTGTTAATACAAAGAATACCATAATGGTACCATGAATGGTAACTAAAGCTAAGTATACATTAGGATCCATTACTCCTTCTGGAGCCCATTTTCCTAATAACACTTCAAAAACCTTAAACGATTGTTCAGGCCAAGCGATTTGCATTCTAAAAAGTAACGACATTGCGATACCAATAATACCCATAAGTAAGCCCGTAACTAAGTACTGCTTTGATATCATTTTATGATCCTCACTAAAGATATACTTAGTGATGAACGTCTCTTTGTGGTGTCCGTGATCTGCTGACATGTTCTTTTCTTTTAAACTAAAGTTATCAAATATTATTTAGACACAACTTGTCTGAAAGTCTTTTGTTCGGCTAACCAATTGTTAAAATCCTCTTCAGATTCAACAATGATTTTCATTTGCATATTGTAGTGAGAAGCACCACAAATTTTATTACAAAGTAGGTAGTAATCAAATTCGTAAGGCTCTAAAGCTTCTTCTCCTTTTGCTACTAACTCTTTGCTATTTTTTCTTCTGATATCATTAATGGTTTGCACTTTCTCCACCATAAAATCAGTAAGGCGCATATCCTCTGTTGTTTTTATTGGTGTGTAAGAAAACTCAGTAATCATACCTGGCACCACATTCATCTGTGCTCTAAAGAAAGGCATATATGCAGAATGCAAAACATCTTGAGATCTTAATTTAAAGATGATCTTTTTGTTTACTGGTAAGTGTAACTCATTCGTGATAATATCATCCATAGCGTAAGCATCAGATTCGTCAACTCCTAAAGTATTTACACCTTCTATGAAGCGCACATTAGCTTTACCCAATTCATTGTCAGCTCCTGAATATCTTGCTCTCCAATCAAATTGATATGCGTATAGTTCAATAACCATAGCGTCTTCATCCTCATCGATGTGCATAATATCAACCCAGGTATATAAACCATAAATTATTAAACCTGCTAAAGTAATAATAGGTATACCTGTCCATACCAATTCTAATGTATGGCTATCTGCGAAAAACAATGCTTTATTCCCTTTTTTACCTTTGTATTTATAAGCAAAGAAATGTAATAAAAACTGTGTGATGATTTGCACAAACATGATCAAAACCACAGATATTTTCATTAACATATCATAATCCTTACCGTGTTCTGAAGCTGTTTCAGGCAAAAAATAAGAATTGTAGCTAATAAAACAATAAGCCATTAAAACATAAAGGAATACAACAAAGGCTAACATTAATTTTCCTTGGGTAGTATTGTCTTTATCATTAGCGATTTGAGAAGTATCAGCGTTACCCTGAGACAGGTTGAAAATCTTAGAAAGTTGCCAAACTGAAACTCCTAAAAGTGCTACAATTAGTAAGATTAAAAAAATCGTCATTGCTCGTTAACTTATAATAATTATATACTTCGTTTTTTAATAATGGAAATGTTTACTTTCTCCTAAGAAAGGATTTCCTGTAGCCTCTAAATCTGCTTTAGTAAGCGCTTTAAATACTACGAAAATGAATAGGCCTAAGAAGAATAAAACTGCACTAATTTCTGGCAATCCTATAAACCAAGAACTTCCAACTGTTGCGGGCATAACCATATTGAAGATATCTATATAGTGACCTACCAATATTACAACACCAACTAAAACGATAATCCAATTTATACGTTTGAAATCTGAGTTCATCAAAACTAGTAATGGGAAAATCAGATTTAAAGCTACCATACCAAAAAACGGTAATGTATAATCATTTATACGTGTTACGAAATAAGTAACTTCTTCAGGAATATCAGAGTACCAAATAAGCATAAACTGTGAGAACCATAAGTATGTCCAGAAAATACTGATACCAAACATAAATTTAGCTAAGTCATGAATATGACTATTATTTACTTTTTCTAAATAACCTTTAGATTTAAGATATACGGTAATCAATGCAATTACAGTTATTCCGCTTACAAACATAGAAGCAAAAACGTACCATCCAAATAATGTACTAAACCAGTGTGGATCGAAACTCATTATCCAGTCCCATGACATCATAGATTCTGAGTAAATAAAGACTACTAAAAATACAGCTGCTGCTTTAAAGCTTTTCTTATACCATACATTTCCTTCCGGGTCTTCATCTTGCTTTCTTGAAAATTTAATGGCAAAGTGGCGATATACATTCCATGCTGCTAAATACAAAGCTGCACGGATTAAAAAGAAAGGTACATTTAACCAACCTGATTTACCTTGAATTAATTCATCATGAGCCACTACTTCAGGATCCATCCAAACAAATAAATGATTTAGGTGAAAACCAGATAATGCCAAAATAATAAATACAATTATTCCACCTGGTAATAGATAAGCAGTAATTGCTTCCATTACTCTAAATAATAATGGTGACCACCCTGCTTGAGCTGCAAACTGAATTGCATAAAAAACTAACACTCCAAGGGAAATCATAAAGAAAAAGAATGCTGCTATATAAAGTGCTGCCCAAGGCTTATTTTGTAATTGATGTAATACGTGATGCAAATGTTTTTCATGCGCACCATGAGCATCTTCAACATGCTTATCATTATGCTTAGCATTATGCTTAGCATGTGCATCATGTCCATGTGCTTTTTCAGCATGAGCATCATTATGTGCCTCTGCACCATGACTTGCTTTATGTGTATCATGATTTTCTGCTGCATGAGCTTCGCCATGTCCATCGTGATGTTGACTAGCTAAGATTTGTTCTACGTCTTCTATAGAACTCGGTGCACTTATAAAACCAATAGCCATACCAATAAGGCCTAATGCCATAAGTACAATTGGTAATATTTTTATATTATTCTTGAATGTATTCATAACTTAAAACCAGAGTTCGTAATTATTTTAATCCTGCTTCTTTATGCGAATGGTGAGATTTACCTCCGATTAAAGGTTTCCCTTTATTCTCACTTGCATTTTGAATAGTACTTTCTACTTTTTCTAAAGTATGCTGAATCACGTTACCATCTTCATCATACTCAACTTCATGACTTACTGCATTTGCATTTGGATCTAAATTTTCATCAACATACTTAACGTCAATTCCATTTGTAGTTTTAGTTCCAAATAAGTACAATTCATTATCAGCACCGGCTTTTATGTTTGAGTCAATTCTAGGCTCTTTGCCTTCAAGCTTTGCTTTCAATTCTTGCACGTATTGAGTAATCAACCAGCGTTCCTCTGTACTTGTTTGAGCAGCATAAGAACCCATGGAATTGATACCATGATAAATAACATGATATATACTACCCTCAGTAATAGCTCTACCTGCATCATCGTAACTCGGCACCCCCAAAATCTTCTCTCGCTGCACTAAAGTTCCTTTACCGTTACCTTTGTCACCGTGACAAATAGCACAATAAATGGTATATAACTGCATTCCTTTTGCACTATTTTCATCTGTGTAAGGAAGTGGATTTTTTAATCCAGCTTTTGCTGCTAAATACCCTTCACGATCGTTATCATATTCGTATGGCAACCACCCTCTTTGTACCGTTCCTTCTACAGGTTTTAACGCCTGTGAAGTTCCATTGTCAGCAAAAATTTCGTTACTATGTGAACTGTAAGCTTCGTAAGCTACAGACTTGTACATATTAGGAAAATATTGATAATTCCTTTGTTTATCACCACTACATGAAGTTATTGCTAAAGTGGCGATGACTAATGCTACTATTTTAAAAACTGCTTTCATGGATCTAGTTGTTTTTAAAATTAATTTCAACAGCACCTGTATCTTTTAGAAAAGAAGACAATTCATCTTCACCTAATTTTGATGCATCTAACTCAATACAGAACAAATCATCTGTTGTTCTTTCATTTGGATTTTCAGCTTTCTTGAAAGGCCATAATTTACTTCTCATATAAAAAGTAATTACCATTAAATGCGCCGCAAAGAAAACCGTTAATTCAAACATAATAGGCACGAAAGCGGGCATATTTTCTAAGAAACTGAAACTTGGCTTACCCCCAATATTTTGAGGCCAATCTTCAATCATTATGTAATTCATCATGGTAACTGCCACTGTCAATCCAATCAAACCATACATAAAAGCACAAATAGCTAAACGTGTGTGTGGTAATCCCATTAATTTATCTAGACCATGCACTGGGAAAGGTGTATACACCTCTTCAATGTGGTAGTGCTTAATATTACACGCTCTTACAGCGTCCATTAAAACCTCGTCATCAAGGTAATAAGCATGAGCAACTTTTGAAGCCATACAATACTTAATTTATATATTAATGGTGGTCGTCGTGACTGTCACCTAATAGTTCAACAATTCCTTCAGCTCTCTCGTAAGTTGGCTTCCCAGCTTCACGTAGTTTTTTATACTTTTCTCCTGAAGATTTTAAGATCGATTTTACTTCTGCCTGCGCAATCACAGGAAAGCTACGAGCATATAGTAAGAATAATACAAAGAAGAATCCTATGGTACCGATGTAAATTCCTATATCTACGAAAGTAGGTGAGAACATCGTCCAAGAAGACGGTAAGTAATCACGGTGTAACGATGTTACAATAATTACAAAACGCTCGAACCACATACCTATATTTACTACAATAGAAATAAAGAAAGAGAACATAATACTTCTTCTTAATTTTGGGAACCACATAAACTGCGGAGAGAAAACATTACACGTCATCATTGCCCAATACGCCCACCAGTAAGGACCTGTTGCACGATTTAAAAATGCATACTGTTCGTATTCTACACCTGAATACCATGCTACAAATAGCTCGGTAATGTAGGCAACCCCTACAATAGAACCAGTAATCATAATTACCAAGTTCATCAATTCAATGTGCTGCAGTGTAATATAATTTTCCATATTACACACCTTACGCATAATAATTAATAAGGTATTTACCATTGCGAACCCTGAGAAAATTGCCCCAGCCACAAAATAAGGCGGAAAAATTGTCGTATGCCACCCTGGTATAACTGAAGTTGCGAAGTCAAACGATACGATCGTGTGAACAGAAAGTACTAATGGTGTTGCTAAACCTGCTAATACCAGAGATACTTCTTCGAAACGTTGCCAATCTTTTGCTCTACCAGACCATCCGAAAGATAAAATTCCGTAGATCTTTTTAGTAAATGGCGTTACAGCCCTATCTCTAATCATTGCAAAATCTGGTAATAAACCAGTCCACCAGAAAACTAATGAAACTGATAAATAAGTCGAAATTGCAAATACATCCCACAATAATGGCGAGTTAAAGTTTACCCATAGTGAACCAAATTGGTTTGGTATAGGTAATACCCAGTAAGCCAACCATGGGCGACCCATGTGAATGATTGGGAATAAACCAGCCTGCACTACCGAGAAAATAGTCATGGCTTCAGCAGAACGGTTAATAGCCATACGCCACTTCTGACGGAATAACAATAACACGGCTGAAATTAAAGTACCAGCGTGACCGATACCTACCCACCATACAAAGTTCGTGATATCCCACGCCCATCCTACAGTTTTATTTAAACCCCAAGTACCAATACCTGTTGATACTGTATAAACAATACATCCTAATCCCCATGCAAATGCAATCAAAGCAATTGAGAATACAATCCACCACTGTTTATTTGCTCTACCTTCTACAGGTGCTACCACGTCAAGTGTTACGTCGTGGTAAGACTTATCACCTGTTACAAGAGGTCTTCTTATGGGTGCTTCGTAATGAGACATAATTTATTCTTGATTTAACTCTTTATTAATTAAGCTTCTTTTGTGTTACGTACCTTAACTTGATACTGCACATTTGGTTTTGTTCCTACGTGTTCTAATAAATGATACATACGATCACCCTCTAACGACTTAGCCACTTTGCTTTCTTTGTCATTTATATCACCAAAAGCAATGGCACCAGTTGTACAGGCATTTGAACAAGCCGTTTGGAACTCCCCGTCTTCGATTACACGCCCGTCTCGTTTAGCATCCAAAATGGTTTTTTGTGTCATTTGAATACACATAGAACAT
>JAHDEF010000236.1 GCA_020628975.1 Aquimarina sp.
ATAATGAGCTAGTTGATAGCAACGTTAGTTCTTAATTTAATATTTAAATTCAATTAATAATTAACAGTCGCCTTTTAGGTTAATTCTTTTCTGTCAAGGTGTACTGTGCTAAAAATAAATATTAAGTCGCTGATTTTCTAGATTTTTAATTTGAAATTACTTTTACAAAGACCCAAATGTTATTGAAATTTCTAAATGTAAAAGATTTTCTAAGGTATAGTTTAGGTCAAAAAAAGTCAATAATGTAACTTCACAAAAAAGCAAGGAAATATGATAATCGATAAAGCCAAGCTTCTAGAAAGGTTTATAACCTACGTTAAAATCGATTCCCAAAGCGACCCTAATAGTGTTACCACACCAAGTACTGCTAAGCAATGGGATATAGCAAATGTATTGGTTGATGAGTTGAAATCCATCGGAGCTCATGAAGTGACTATAGACGACAAAGGCTATATCATGGCAACTATTCCAGCAACTACAGAAAAGAAAGTGCCGACCATTGGGTTCATTTCTCATTACGATACTTCTCCAGATTTTTCAGGGACAAATGTAAACCCCCAAATTATCGAAGATTATGATGGAAAAGATATACTACTAAATGCCGAAAAAGATATTGTACTCTCTGCAGCCTATTTTCCTGAGGTAAAAAAATATAAGCATCAAACCTTAATTACTACCGATGGAACTACGTTGCTAGGTGCCGATGATAAAGCGGGAATTACGGAAATTATTAGTGCTACAGCATATTTGTTACAACATCCAGAAATTGAACACGGAAAAATAAGAATTGGTTTTACTCCTGATGAAGAAATTGGTCGAGGGGCACATCATTTCAATGTTGAAGCCTTTGGGGCAGATTACGCGTATACAATGGATGGTAGTGAAATTGGCGAACTTGAATACGAAAATTTTAATGCCGCAAGTGCTGTAATAAGCGTTTATGGAAAAAATGTGCACCCAGGTTATGCTAAAGATAAAATGATCAATAGTATGCTGATTGCACAAGATTTTATAAGCTCATTACCTAGGTTAGAAACCCCTGAGCATACAAGTGATCGAGAAGGTTTTTTTCATTTACACGACATCAAAGGAACGGTTGAAGAAACCATTTTAGAATATATAATTCGCGATCATGATTTTGAACATTTCGAAGCAAGAAAGCAAGTAGTCAAAGCATTAGTTGCTGAATTGAATAAGCAGTACGGAGCAGAAACTCTTAAAGCAGAAATCAAGGATCAATATTTTAATATGCGTGAAAAAATTGAACCTGAAATGCATATCGTAACTATTGCTGAAAATGCTATGAAAGCCGTAGGTATTAAACCGATTATAAAACCCATACGCGGAGGCACCGATGGATCTCAATTGAGTTTTATGGGATTGCCTTGTCCCAACATTTTTGCAGGAGGCCATAATTTTCACGGAAAATATGAGTTTGTTTCTTTAGAAAGTATGCAAAAAGCAACCGAGGTTATTGTAAAAATAGCAGCGCTTACAGCTGAAGTTTAATTAAATTCCTCCAATATTAATTTTATATGAAAGTTTTTTAAAGTTTAAATTGCTTTCAAAATCAACTATTACCTATGAAAAAAATAATTGTTCTTATTTCAGTAGTAATTTCAACAATTACATACGGTCAAAAATATCATGAAATCAAAATTGATGCATTAGAGGCTTTGGTAACACCTGCCGTCGATCTTAGCTATGAATATGCAATCAATGCTTATGGTTCGGTAGGCTCATCGATTTTTTTTAGAGTCGACGAACCCAAAACAAAAGAGTTTAGAAAATTTATGCTTTCCCCTTACTATCGTCATCACTTTTATGATAATAAGTCATACGGACAAAAAGGATTTTTTATAGAAGGTTTGCTAAACTATGTAAACTATCAAGATGAACGCCAAGAGGATGAAAATTACAATGATTTTGGAATCGGATTCGGTGGCGGTGTAAAAATCATTTCTGGTGGTGGATTTACTATCGATGGCCATGCCGCTTTAATTAGAAATTTTCAGGCAGACGATCGATCAGATGATTTTTTAATTCGTTTTGGAATTAATTTGGGCTTTCGTTTTCTATAGTATCATTTAATTATTAGTGACGATTTTTTAATTTAATCTATTCAGTTATGAAGAACCTAATTTATTTTCTAGCAGCACTATTACTACTAAGTTGTGGTAAGGGAAGTCAGAACATGCCCGAAAATTTCGATTACGGAACGCTTGAAAATAATGTGTACAAAAACCGTTTTTTTAAATTCAGTGTACCAATACATGAAGATTGGGTAGTTCAAAATAAAGAACAAATGCAATCAATTGTCGAAACAGGATCAAAAATGATGACTGGCGACGATAAAAATTTAAAGGCCGTTGTTGAAGCTTCCAAAATCAATACCGCCTACTTACTAACGGTTTTTAAGTATGAATTAGGTGCTGCAGTTGAATATAATCCTTCTTTTATGGTTATTGCAGAAAATATAAGTCACGCACCAGGTGTAAAGCGAGGAAGTGATTATTTATTCCATACTAAAAAATTACTGCAACAAGGGCAGGTGGATTATACCTTTGCCGAAGAAATGACGGAGAAAACCATTGGCACCGCTTCATTTGATGGTATGCAAGGCTATTTAGATCTTATGGGGAAGAAAATTACACAGGATTATTTTACCACTATTAAAAATGGGTTTAGTCTTTCTTTTGTAGCTACTTATACTAATGAAGAAGAGAAGTCGGAAATTTACGATTTAATAGATCGCATAAAAATCTAACAGAAAATTATGCAGAAATGTACGTTTGTTTTCTTTGTGCTATGTGTAGTTGCTTTAAAAGCGCAAGTGCTTTCACCACAAACGGGGGTTATCGATTTTGAGCGTATT
>JAHDEF010000237.1 GCA_020628975.1 Aquimarina sp.
ACACGTGGAGCGCGCCGTCGTCGTGCACTCGATAAAGGTTTTGTAATGTCCGATCATTGCGATTGGTATGGTTTATTAGAAGCTATAGAGGCTACTGGGGCAGAAAATATTGTTTGTACTCATGGTTATACAGAAATTTTTTCAAAGTATTTACGTGATGTTGGTTACAATGCTCGCACAGAACATACCGAATATACCGACGAAGAAAATGATGATACCACTACCCAAAAAGAAATAGAAAAAGTATGAGAGATTTTGCTCAATTAATAAAAGCCTTAGATAATACCAATAAAACCAATGCTAAGGTGGCAGCTTTATCTGAATATTTTTTGCAGGCATCCGATAAAGATAAAATATGGACAATCGCCATACTTTCACACCGTCGTCCCCCAAGGCCCATAAATACAACATTATTAAGAACGTGGGCAAGTGAGTTTGCAACTATTCCATTGTGGCTTTTTGAAGAATCGTATCATATTGTAGGCGATTTAGCGGAAACTATCGCATTAGTAATTCCTAAAGTACTAAGTCATACCAGTAAAAGTTTGACTTCTTTTTTAGAGGATATGCTACATCTTAAAAAGAAAAGTGATGAGGAAAAAAAAGCCTACGTTTTTAAGCACTGGCAGTCTTTAGATTATTACGAATGTTTTGTGTTCAATAAATTAATTACAGGGGGATTTCGAATAGGGGTAAGTCAAAAATTAATGACTAGAGCATTATCGAAAGCTACCTCAATTCCAGAAGATGAATTGGCTTATAAACTTATGGGGAATTGGAATCCAAACAGTATTTCATTCGAAGATTTAGTGCTTAAAGAAGATAAAAGCGTAGTCCTATCAAAACCATATCCTTTTTATCTGGCTTACCCTATCGAAAATGAACCTTCTGAACTTGGCGCTATTAGCGATTGGGCAATAGAGCATAAATGGGATGGTATTCGAGGACAAGTGATTATTCGCGATAATCAAGTATTTGTTTGGAGTCGTGGCGAGGAATTAGTTACCGATAAATATCCCGAATTTCAAGATTTTGTAGGAGTCATACCTAATGGAACCGTAATAGATGGAGAACTCTTGCCTTTTAAAAATAATGAATTGGGTAGTTTTAATGATTTGCAAACACGTATTGGTAGAAAGAATATTTCCAAAAAACAGTTAGAACAAACCCCAGTTGTTTTAAGAGCTTATGACTTGCTTGAGTGGGAAGGAATAGATATAAGAACTAAAACGTATAAAGAAAGAAGAGAATTACTAGATGAACTATTCCATAACCTCAAAGCATCATCATTACCCTTACAACTTTCGGAACTTATACTTCCCAGTTCATGGGATGAAGTAACAGAAGAAAGAAAAAAGTCTAGAGCGTTACGAAGTGAAGGTTTAATGATTAAAAAATTAGATGCTGTTTATGGCGTAGGAAGAAAAAAAGGAGATTGGTGGAAATGGAAATTAGATCCTTTAACTATTGACGCAGTTTTAACTTATGCTATGCGAGGTCATGGTAGGCGCTCCAATTTATTTACCGATTATACTTTTGGGCTTTGGGATGAAAACAAAAAAGAACTGGTCACTTTTGCCAAAGCCTATTCAGGTTTAACAGATGCCGAATTTAGGCAAGTGGATGCGTGGATTAAAAAAAACACTCTCGAACGTTTTGGTCCTGTTCGAAGCGTAACTCCGTATCATGTTTTTGAAATTGCTTTCGAAGGGGTAGCGTTATCGAAGCGCCATAAAAGTGGAGTGGCGACCCGTTTTCCTAGAATTTTACGATGGCGTAAGGATAAAAAAATAGAAGAAGCAAATTCGCTAGAAGATCTAAAATTATTGATTTCTTGAAAATTTTAGGGTAGTGTGAAACAATACAATTAATCAATAATAATTTCGCATTTAGCTAGTTTCTTTTTCTACTATTCTTACGTTAAAAAATGAAACCTTAGCTAAGTCTATGCTTTAATTTTTTGCCTTAGCCTAGCGAAAAATAAATCAAACTTGGACTACGAAATTGTTATCAATAAATTGTATAAATATTCAATGTCTGGAATCGCTATAAAAGAATTATGTCAATCTGAACTTGTTTCAGGATCTTATGTAAGATATTAAAATCAGTAGGGTGCGATTTCTCGTCAAACAAGAAGTGACGAAAACGGATTTGGTATTACTAATTACGGATGTACATCATAAAATTCACCCAATCAATACTTTCCAATTTTTGAAATGGTAGGTTCAATCGGGTGAATTAGATTCTTATTTTATGAAATAGCTAGTAGTTTCACGGATTATTTAGAACTGCGATCTCTTTTATAATAAGCAACCAAAGTAGCTTGCGCTAATGAATTTGATTTAATCATATAGTTTACTTGTGCGGCAGGCATGTTTGAGCTAAAATCAAATTTCTCTTTTTTTAAGGCATACACGGTGAATTCATATTTGTGAAAACCATGCCCTTTTGGAGGGCAAGCACCACCAAAACCCGCTTTTCCGTAATCCGTTCGTGTTTGAAGGCTCCCTTTTGGGGCAATGCTATTTGTAGGATCGCCAGCGTTTGATTTTAATTCATTCACATTAGCAGGTATATTTAGAATAACCCAATGCCACCACCCGCTTCCCGTAGGTGTATCAGGGTCATAAACAGTAACCGCAAAACTTTTGGTGCCTTCTGGTGCGTTTTCCCATGAAAGTTGTGGGGAGATATTTTCTCCAGTACATCCAAACCCATTAAAAACTTGTTTTTCTGTGAGCTGTCCTTTCAAATCTTTACTTTTTAATGTAAAATTTTGAGCTATTAGAAAGCTAGTCGACAACAACATCCACAAAAGAATATATTTTTTCATATCAATATTTTTAATGAAATTAAAAAAAGCA
>JAHDEF010000015.1 GCA_020628975.1 Aquimarina sp.
ATTTATGATTGACAATATCAAAGTATTCTAAAATACCTTCAGGTAGAAAGTAACGGGCTAATTCTACATCCAAAAACTAAAATTTTTAACCTACAAAGATAAATTAATCCCCAAGTTTTTAACTTGAGCCTGGATGACTAAAGTTATCGTCATTTCTGGCATAATGGTCATAAATAGTTGGTAGAATTGCGCTAACAACCTATGTTGACTGATGATTCGAGAAGTTATATGAAACGTATTTCATATAACCTTTTCTTTGCCTTAAAAATAGCAAAAAGAAAGTGATGTTGGGCTTGCTTCAGTTTGGTGGTAATCAAATGGTGAAAGCAATCTGGAAAGCAACGATTCAAATGTAAAGACTGCGGTTTTTTTTACAAACAACCGTCCTTAACAAATTGTGTATAAAGTATTATTATTGGGGATTCTTAAAAATTAAGCATATAATTTAACTAGTCTGTAGAATAAGAGTTTATGATCCTTTATAGTAGATTAAACGTAAAAGCATATAAAACAGAGAATACTAAAGCCTTTTTAATTGCGTTTAGCTCTGTTTTATATGCTTTCCGTTTATAAGGGAATTATCTTATTACTAATTTGAAATTCTTCTCATTTATTGATAATATGTAAATTCCTGAAGAAAGGCTAGATACATCTAAAGTGCTAATTCTATTTATTACTTCTACAGAGGTATTAAAAATTGTTTTACCAGTTAGTGAATACACTGTGACCGTGTGTAATCCATCGGATGCTCCTGAAATTGATATATCTGAAACAGCTGGAGATGGATATATAGTGATATCATCGGGTGTATTCTTTTTGAACAAATCTTTTGAAGCACCTATATATTCTAAGGTAAATTTATCTAGATTCCACGTCCAAGTACTACCTGTAGCTGTTAATCTTATTGTATGTTCTTTAGCTGTAAATGAAACTAACTGGCTAGCTTCTAAGGTTTGGAAATCGTTCCAGCTATCGTTATTAGGAACTACTGTAGTATTAAAATTCGTATTGGGAGTTCCAAATATAATGTTAGAACCTGTAATGGGAGATGAAACGTAGTAGGTGATTTTGTAAATACCTTCTTCTTGTATATTTACGATGTAATCGACATAATCATTTTCATTTACGTAATTAATAATAGTATTTGTCTTTTTAACTCCTAAGCCTTCACCTCCAAATGGAGCATCGTCAAAGGTACCATTAGTATTAGAAAATTTTTCCGCTTCTACAACAATAGAGTCAATATTGCCTGGTGTTTCAGGATCTTGATTTGCGTTATTACATGTGTATTTAATTATTAGCTCAGGGCTATTATTACCTTCATTAGAAGAAAATGAAACATCATTCCCGCCAGATTGCTTTACAATTAATGAAACTGTTTGTCCTGCAGGAAGATTTTGTAAATCCCACGAATAAGTTTGGCCAGTGGCGTAATTGGTATTCAAACTTCCAAGAAGAGTATCTTCGGAGGGTTTGTTTGTATTAGATAAATTATTTTCATTCCAATTATTAGTGTTTCCTTCATAAACTTCAATGAGTCCATTACCGTTATCCGAACTTACCGTCAATTCTAATGTTGTACTAGAGATGCTCTCACCACTAGGAGTATTTGGCGTTTGAAATTGTAGATATGTAGTTCTATTATTACTTTCTACCCTTAGTTCATTATTATTAAATAAATTATTGGCTCTACCTTGTAAATACGCGTCATTGACGGGACTTGTAATGATAACGTCACAATTATCTTCATCCGAACCGCTATCATCTCCGTCATTATCATTTTCTCCGTTGTCGTTTCCGTTATCAGGATTTTCCGCTTCACAATCAGCCACTAAAGCCTTAGTGCCTATTCCACTTGGTTTTGTAAATGATTTGGAAAGTATAAATTTATCCATTTCAAATCCATCTTCTCGCATGGAAAAAGAGACAGTGTGTATTCCAGGAGTATTTACATTTAGGAAGATTCTTTGCTCTTCTCCACAGTGGTTAGCACCAGTACGTTGCTTACTTTCCCAAGTCCAAGCATTTTTTCCTGCACACCATTGCATTCTTGCACCAGAAGCAGGCCACTGCCCGTCGATACCTACATGTATACCATTGTCTTCAGTTCCTGTTGAATGTGCTCGAACCCATACGAAATATTTTCCAGAAGAAGGAAAATCAATTTTATAATTAACAATAGCTAATGCTCCAGGTGTATTTGAAAAGTTTGTGCCTGACGTTAAAGGATCGCCGTGCGTAACACGAGTATCAGGAAGGATTTCAATATATTTTCCTGCGCTTGCACCAATATTGTGGTTACCATCGGGGTCTGGAGTAGGAGTGCCAGTTGTACCATTTTCGATAATAAACCATTCTCTGATATTAGTTTTTTCTTGGTTAACAAAGTCTTCAGCTTCTACGGCGATAACACCATTGTTTTCAATGAAAACTTTTTCCGAGCAATCCCCGTCATTTTCTCCTGTATCAGGATTTTCTTCTACAGGGTCAGGTTCACTACTATTGGCATTAGTTACTAAAACTACCCAGTCACTATTAGTACTGTTTGGAGGATTACCAATACTTCTATTTCCACCACCATTAAGCTGTGTAATATTACCGTTTTTCAGATTGCCTCCATTTCTTGGGTCAAACCATTTCACGCTATAGTTACCGTTCGCACCATTTAAATTTAAATTTGTGCTACCACCTTTTTCTAAATAAATAACGTAATATTTTCCTGCTTCAGCTAGTGCATGATTGTTGTTTCCAGTAACTAAATTATCATTATTGCGCATGTTCCAATAAGGAATTTTATTCCCTTTAAAGAAGTCGAAAGCATATTTCGACCAATCGAATAACACTTCAAATCGGTTAAAGTTTTCGGTTTGAAAATCCCCTTGACTTCCTCCATACCACATTACTCCTTGACCTCCTGCTATAAGATTTTTCCATAAATAGTGCGTTCTGGCTTGAACACGAACTGACTTAGTCGTAATTTTTTCATCGATAAAAACTCCAGTTTTACCAGTGTTTTGTTCGTCTGATGATATTACCCACGGGATGTTGGCATTTCTTGATTTGTTTATCCAAGTTAAAATTCCACTTCTACCATTGTACGCATCATTTGCATTGGCAGCACTTTGTATAGAAGCTCCTGTAAGTTTTGCGTTTAGCCTTAACCAATCATCATATTTACTATGTTCTCCAGGATATGTATGTATAACGCGATGGTTTTGCCATGGATCGATAGCAGCTAAATAGTCAATTCGTGCTATGGCAGATTGAGCTGACCCTCGGTATTCTTCTGAAATATTCCATTCGATGGCTAAATGGTGTCCAAATCGAGCGACCATTTCACGATATTGTGCTCTTAGTTCATTATTGTTAAGGGCATCCCAGTTTTCATTTTCCGCCAATTTATAATGCATCATAAGACCAATCTTTTCGGCATGGTCAAATACAATTTCCCATTGATCTAGTTTAGACACATCAAACCTAAATTTATCGCCAAGATTGACCCAAGGAAATACATTTTTATCATCACCTCCAAATAAACTCATAGAGAAAGAGTTCATACCCTGTTGTTTGATATAATTTAAAGCACCAATGATGTTTTTTCCTTTTCCGTTTTTCCAGGTAGGGCCATTGTTAAATTGCGCTGCATGTGGATTGAAAGCATGAATTTTACATAGTCCACAATTATTTCTATTGGCATCGAAGTCAAACTCGTTGTAGTCCAACATATTTTCAGGAGAATCAGGACCAATTTTGAATAAGTACTCTCCAGTTTCAGTAAATTGAAGATATCTCCTTGAATTTACATTTCCAGAAGTTCTGTAGGTTAATCTTCCTTTAGCTCTTAAATCTGGTTCAGATTTGTTGTTGTTGGAAATATTACCAACACTACCAGTTAACCTTTTAGAGGGAGAAGGAAGTTGATTTACATTTTGTAGCGCTACGTTGTTACCGGTGTAATATAGAATTTCATAATTCCATATTCCAGTCATATAAGGTCTTAAGTGTGCCTTAAATGTTGTTCCTTGTTTCGCACTCGAATTCGCGGCATTTCCATCGGCTGCGAAATAACCAGGTACTCTAATTTTCCCTCCATTTGGGTCTGTAAAGATAACATCCATTCGATGATTTTTGAACGTAGTAGCAGATTCATTAAGTGCTGTGTTTGGTAAGTCAGCACTGATTGTAATTTTGTGCCATTTTCTTAATTCACCTTCGATTTGTTGAGCAAATAAAGAGGCTTGTATTGCTGTAATAAGCAATAGAAGAATTTTTGTTTTCATGAGATTTAGTTATTGATTGTTGTATGTTATAACATAACTAAAGCTTCTTATATTGCCGTTATAGGTATATTCTTACAAGAAATAACTAAGTGTGATAAATAGTTGTATTTCAGCTGATACTTATCAGTTTTGATGAAAAAAAATGTGTTCTGCGTAAGAAGAATATATCCTGTTTTATTGACACATTTTAAGATGAGTGTTATTGTGTTAATTAAGGAAAGTCGATTTCTCTTTGATGAATTTTTATAATAAAAATAGCTAAGATTTTTTGTTATTCAAGGAATGAAAGAATTACAACAATTCAAATTTAATTGAACACTGCCAAAAGCAATGTTATTCCATAGCATTGATATGAAATCTAGTTTCATATTAATGTACTATGAGTTAGCCTTATAGTAAAAAAACTTCAAAATATGATATGAATGATGTGGTTATTGCTCCGTTATTTTTCCTGTATAATATAATTCTAATAATTTTAAACGGAAAAGGTAGTCGTATTTTGCAGTAACAAGATCAATTTCACTGTTTTGTAATCGTAACTTAACTTGATTAAATTCAAATGAATTACTAACACCTGCTTTGAAGCGATTTTCTGCGTATTCAAAAGCCGTTTTTTGAGCGTTATTAGCAGCTTCAGCGGCTTCATAACTTTTTCTACCGGCCTTAGCATCTAGATAAGCTTGATACACCTGCTGTGTTAAACGCTGTTTTACTAAATCCAAGTCGTATTGGGTTCGCATTTTATTAATTTTTGCTCGATCAACAGCATTTCTTGCTTGCAATCCATTAAAAATAGGAATGCTTAACGATAGTCCGTACCTCAAATTAGTACGATCACGAAGTTGATCACCAAAACTTTCACTTGGTATGCTAACTCCATTAGTTTCGGCTTCAATTTCAGAAGTACCGTAAGAAAAAGAGCCATTTAAACTAGGATAATAACCAGCTTTAGCAATTTTTACATTCTCATCAACAACTTTTAAATTTTCTTGTGCTTGTAATACTTCATTTCTAATGTTGAGAGCTTTATTTAAAAATTCTTCTTTAGATAAATTTAAAAGTCCATCATTCAAAAGCACAGCGTCAACTTCTTGAATTTCTATTGATTTATTTACTTCAAAATTCAAAAGTTGCTTTAACGAAAGTTTGGAAAGAGAAAGTGTGTTCTCAGCATTAACAATTTGTTGTAATTCTTGTAAGCTCTGTGCTTCTAATAACAACACATCACCCTTAGGTAATACACCAGCTTCTATTTGAATATTAGCTTGCTCTATTTGTTGTTGTGTGAGTTCATTTTGAGATTTAAGTACAGCTATGTTTTCTTTATTAAGTAGAATTTGTACGTAGGTATTTGCAATATTTAGGCGAATGTCATCTTTTAAGCTTTCTACTCCATATTGATTAGCAATTTCTTGAATTTTAGATCTTTCGTAAATTTTATAATTTCTAAAAGCATTAAAAATGGGAATGGTTGATCTTACTCCGTAATTGGATTGGCGTGTGTCAAGTTGAGCGAGTACACCGTTTCCCGCAGGTGATAAACCACTATTCCAATTATTTGAAATTTCAGCATTTAAATTCGGTAGTAAATTACCAAAGGCATCTTTTCTGTTGAGTGAGGCATCTTCAATACTCAATTCTAGTTGTTGTACTTGAATGTTGTGTTCAATAGCATAATCAATACAATCTTTTAGTGACCATATTTTTTCTTCTTGAGCATAAGTTAAGCTAGTACTTAATAAAAAGCACGATAGTAAAAATGATATATAGTTCATGATTTTTTGCTTTTAATTAATGCACTTTTCTATTTGCCTTTTTTTCTTCTGGCTCCCCTAAAGCATTCCATTCTTTAATCGCATCGTCTTTTGTAATGCCTGACTTAATTTCGGCTTTTATACCATCGCTTAGTCCAATTTCAATATCGCGTTTTTCGAATATTTGATCGCCTGTGGCTACTTCAACAAATGGCTTTTTAGTTTCTTTATCATATTGAATTAAGCCTTCATCTATGGCTAAAACGTCTTTAACTTCATCTAAAATAATATTTGCATTGGCACTTAAGCCAGCTCGAAGGTTATCACTTTTATTCAGTTTTAATTTAGCTTCAATTTCAAATTCTACAGCACCATTTTTTTCCACTCCTTTAGGCGCAATATAATTTAAGCTAGCATCATATTTTTTATCGGGATAAGCACCAATAGTTACTGTAATTGGCATGCCCTCTTTAATTCGACCTACTTCACCTTCGTCGATAGTTCCCTCGAAAATCATTTTTTGAGTATCGGCAATCAACGCAATTTCGGTACCCGCATTAAAATTGTTATTTTGAATTACTTGGTTTCCTTTCTTTATAGGTACATCTAAAATAACACCACTTACAGTAGCTTTTACGGTAGTATTTGCAACGGCATTAAAGCCTTTAGCAGTACCAGTTTTTACAATTTGATAACTTTCATTTGCTGCAGCTAAACGTTGTTTGGCTTGCTCAAAAGCTGTTTTAGAATTATCGTAGTCATTAATAGAAATTACCCCTTTTTTGTATAGTTGATCTTGACGGTCAAATATTTTTTGTTGATTTTCAAAATCAATTCGGGCTTGACTCACCGCATTTTTCGAGGATTGCAAATTTGAGATATTTGGTACTACTCTTATTTCGGCAATTTTATCGCCTACCTCAATAGGCTCACCAGCTTCTACATATACTTTGCTTACGATTCCATTAATATTCGGGCGAATAGAAACTTCTTCATCAGGAATTATTTTCCCAGTGGCAATACTAGTCAATTGAATATTTGTAGTGTATGGTTGCTTAGTTTCAAAAGTGATATCTTTCTTTTGATTTCTTTTCCAAAAGTAAAATAAGGCTCCTCCGAAAGCTAGTACGATAGCTATTAAAATGATTCTTGTAGTGTTTTGCTTCATATTAATCTGTTCTTAACGCTTCAATTGGTTTTATTTTTAATGCGGTTTGCGCAGGGATTAAACCTGCAAATAAGCCTGATATTACTAAGATAAGTAAGGCTATACCTACGGTTGGCAAGTCAACACTTACATTAGATAACAGGGCATCTTGTTTTGGGATTTTGTCAATCATTATATTGGCTAGAAAAGCAATAAATGCGGCAAAGGCAATTCCTGCCATACCTGAAGTCAGGGTCAAAAATAAAGATTCAAGTAAAATTTGTTTCCTAATAGCGCTTGGTTTAGCCCCTAAAGCCCTGCGTACTCCGATTTCTTTAGTACGCTCTTTGATTACAATAAGCATAATGTTGCTGATACCGATAACGCCAGAGCCTAGAATAAGTATCCCTACAAAATAGGAAACAGATTTTAATGCCAAAAATAGCATTTCAAACTTTTCAAAAGCCTTATAAAATCCATTTGTGCCTATGGCCCGATCGTCGTCGGGGTGAATGTCATGTTGCTTTTTTAGTACTTCTAAGATTTTATCTTTTGATTCTTTGATCGGAATTCCATCTTCTCCTGTGATAAAAAAATATCCTACGCGATCACCGTAATTAAAAACTTGAGAAAATGTAGTAAAAGGAACGAATATCTTTTTTTGAAGATCAAAGTTTCGTTTCCCTATCATAGTGGCGTCTTTGTAAACCCCTACAACTTTGAATGAAACCCCTTGTATTTTAATATAACTTCCAATGACTTCCTCATTCTTTTTAAATAAGTCATCGACGGCACCATAGCCAATTATGCATATTTTTCTTTTTAGGTCAATATCTGATTGGTTTAAATACCTTCCTTTTTGAATATCCATTGCCCATTGGGTGATTAACTCAGGAAAATCGGCTTCAACTGTAAGCGAAGCATTATTTTCTTCGTGAGAAATAATAGTCGAACTACCCCAGCCGCCTAATCTATTTCTTGGAGAAATGGTTTTAAGTCCAGGTACATTCTGTTCAATTGCTTGAACATCTTTTAATTTAAAATTGTACCATCGATTTTTAGGTTTGCCGTTGTAGGCTTTAGAAATTCCTTGTGTCCAAATAAATATAGAATTGCTTGAAGTTCCTTCAAATTGACCTTTAATTCCGTTTTGAAATCCGTTACTAGCGCATAATAACAATACTAAAATAAAAATCCCCCAAAAAACTCCAAATGCAGTTATGATGGTTCGAAATCCATTAGAACTAATAGATTCGATAATTTCATCCCATAAATCTTTATTAAATAATCTATTCATCTCGTAAAGCTACTATGGGTTTAATTTTCGACGCATGGCGAGCAGGAATGTAGCCCGCAATTGCTCCTGCAATAATCAAGATAATAAGTGTAATTACCGCTACATTAAAGGGAACTGTAGGATTTAGTAAGAATTCTATTTCTAAGTTATTATTAATTATATCTAGAATAATAATACCTGCAAAAAGTCCGATTAATCCTGAAATGATTGTAATAAAAATAGATTCATGCAGAATCATATTAACGATAGCTTTTGGTTGTGCTCCAAGGGCTTTTCGAATTCCTATTTCCTTTGTTCGCTCTTTTACGATAATTAACATAATGTTACTTACCCCCACTATTCCTGAAATAAGCGTTAAAATTCCAATTCCCCAAAAGAAAATTTTTAATCCAAAGTTGAGCATATAAAAACTTTTTCCGCCTTCAAGTGCATTATAATATCGAACCCCTTTTAAATCGTCGGGATGAACGGAATATTTAGCTTTTAATTGATTGGTAACTCTTTGTGCAAAATCTTCAGCTTTGTTTAAAGCGGTCGTATAATCTTCTATAGGATTTAGGGTGAATTCCATACGCCCTATATCATTAGTAAGATTATATATTCGAGTTATGGTAGAATGTGGAATGTACATATAAGTATCTTGGCGTTCGCCGCCATTATCTTCGTAAACTCCTATGACTTTAAATTTTATACTGTTAATAGAAATAATTTTACCGATAGCTGCTTTGTAATCGCCATCAAATAAATCTTTAATAGGACGCTGCCCTAAAACCACCACTTTAGCTTTGTTTTTTAAGTCTTTTTCGGAAATGAATCGACCTGCAATTAAGTAAGCATTTGCTAAAAATAAATTGTCGGGCATGGTACCATAAAGAATATAGTTGCCATTTTTATCTTCGTAAGTGGTAACCCCGCCATACTTTACCAGATTAGTGGCTTGGTATTGAATTTCAGGTTTATATTTTTCGGTTACGTGCGCGTAATCAGAGGTGTTAAATTTTATTCTACGATTGGGGTTTAAGCCTTTAAACCCTTTAGAAGTAGTACCAGGAAAAATTTGAATTTTAGTAGGAATATCTTGTTCAAATTGCTTTTTTATGCCCTTTTTTAAGCCTTCGGCAACTCCCAATAAAATGATTAGGATAAAGATTCCTGAACTTACTGAAAGGCCTGTTAAAAACGTACGAAGCTTATTTTTAGAAATGGCTTCAAATATTTCTTGCCATCGCTCGATATTAAACATTGGCCATTGCTTTTACAGGTTCAATACGCTCGTCCTTTATAATAAGTCCATCTTTAAGATGCACAATACGTTTTGTCATTTTAGCAATATCGGGCTCGTGTGTAACAATTAAAATGGTTTTTCCTTCATCATTAATTTGTTGAATAAGGTCCATTACTTCATAAGAAGTTTTAGTGTCTAATGCCCCTGTAGGTTCATCGGCTAACAATACTTTAGGGTCAGAAGCTAATGCACGTGCTATAGCTACACGTTGTTTTTGTCCTCCAGAAAGTTCGCTAGGTAAATGATCAGCCCAATCAGCAAGCCCTACTTTTTCAAGATAAAATAATGATTTTTCTAAACGCTCTTTTCGGTTTACGCCTTGATAATATAAAGGAAGCGCTACATTGTCTAGCGCAGTTTTATAATTTATAAGATTAAAGGATTGAAAAATAAAACCCAAGAATTGATTGCGGTAATTAGCGGCAACTTTCTCACTTAAGTTTTTTATAGGTGTATTGTCTAGAAGATATTTTCCTTCATCGCCTTCATCGAGAATTCCTAAAATATTTAAAAAGGTAGATTTTCCTGATCCTGAAGACCCCATAATAGAAATTAGCTCTCCTTCTTGCGCAGAAAAATTAATGCCTTTTAAAACATGAAGTTTTCGGTTTCCTACAGGATAAGATTTGTGCAAGTCGGTAATTTCAATCATTATCTTAAAGTTTGTTTAAAGATATTGATATAACTTTTCTAGCAGACTAATGTGTCAAGGAAATTGACAATTTTAAGATGATTTTATGAAAGAATTCATTTTACCATTTATATATAATACGATTCGCAATTGAATCGCTTACTTTTTGTCAAAGTGAATCGTGTTTATTTGCGATTTCTATATACCATATAACCTATAAAGGCAACGAGTATGTAAGGGATTACCATAAGATAAGTAATTCCATTATTTATACCTTTAGCTTGACTTACTCTATCTTCACTTTCAAGTACAGCACGACACATTGCGCATTGCGAAAACCCTTCAGCGACAGCTACAATAACCAAAATTGAAAATAGGAGTTTCTTTTTCATATGAGTTTTTAGTTGTCTGTATTGAATATGAATTTTATCATCCAATTCTAGTTAGGGTAGTAAGGTGATATCATAACATAAACCACAACCCCAGTAATAGCTACATACAACCATAACGGAAACGTTATTTTAGCTAATTTCTTATGCAATTCAAATTTACCTCTAGCAGCCCGAACGTATGTAAATAGTACAAAAGGAATTACAATTATAGATAGTACAATATGTGTAATTAAAATAAGAAAATACACAATTCTACTAGTGCCAACGGCTAACTTTTCAGTTTCTGAAACTATACCATCGTAATTTGTATCCCCAAACTTAGTAGCATCTGATGAAGCATGGTAAGCTACATACATTAATAAAAATAATACAGAAAATATCATGGCGCTTTTGATGAGCTTTTCATGTAAATTTTTATTTCCTTTTTTTATTTGAATGACAGCTAAAACCAATAATACAGCTGTAAGTCCATTGATTGAGGCATATATGGGGGGTAAAAAACCTAAGCGCGGCAGGCTTTCAATACGAATTCCAAAAAGTGCAGCTACCGCTACAGGTATAATTATTGACAATGCTATGATAAGATTATTTTGTTTTTTTTCGATTTGACTAGTACTCATGCCTTTATTTATTCGTTCAATAATTTTTCAATGTCTTGCGCCAGTATGCTAATTTGTTCTTCTTCGCCATTGTCGGCTACCTTTTCTTCTAAACTTACGGTACCGCGATAATATACTATTGGATTTCCAAACTGATCATAACGCGATCTTAAATAGCCGTTTTTATCGACTAAAGCAAAATAGCCTGAGTGTTCAAATCCACCTACAACATCAGGGTTTTCTTCTGCAAATAGATTAAAATGATTTCTTGCTAAATCATAAATTTTTTCGCGATCTCCTGTTAAGAAATGCCAATCAGGATTGTTGATTTTGTAAGCTTCTTCGTATTTTTTTAAGCGAGTAGGGGTGTCGTAAACAGGGTTAATAGTAAACGAAGCAATAGCAAAATCTTTTTCTGTAAACTGTTTAGAAAGGAGTGCTAAATTGCTTGTCATTTTAGGGCAAATAGTTGGGCAATTGACAAAAAAGAAATCAACAACCGTTACTTTGTTCGCAAAATCAGATTGTGTTACCCATAAACTATCTTGGTTTAAAAAAACGAATTTGGGAAATTGCCTTTTTTGACCATCAATTTTCAAAAAGGCTAAAGTTTCGTTGGTGATAGGGTTTTCTTTACTCATACGAGTATTTGAAACTATTTCCGTGTTTTTTACTCTATCTACTATTCTAGGTACAAAAATAATCCCAAAAAGTAAAATGATAAAAGAGATGCCTACGTATGAATATTTCTTCATAATAAATTCATTAAATCTACCTTAAAAGCTACAAGCCTTGTAGTAAATTATCACAGAATAACACCAGTTATTCTGCTATTTTCGTTTTTAATTTATTGTATTTTTTTAGTGCCAAGCGATATTCAGCAAGAATAACTTTAACGTCGTCTTTCATTTTTCCGTTGATTTCAGCTACAGAAGCAGAATTGTAACCATAAAGTTCACCCAAATCTTCGTCATCATCGCGACCTCTTAAATTGCCGTCTTTATCAATAATAAAAACATAAGGACTGTATAGATTAGCATCTAACTGGTATGGAGTGTTTAAACTTTTATGGAAATTTTCTACCTGAAATTTACTACCATATACAAAATGCAAGTTTTTGGTGTCGGTAAGTTCGTTAAGCTTGTATCTAATTTCTCCGGTTAATTTTTCAGTGCCTTCGGGTACTACAACTATAAATTGAAAGTCGTCAAACTGATAGAAATAATTATAAATTTTTTGATTTAGATTGAAAATATTTCCTTGAGTTATTTTTAAATCACGGCCCATAAAAGCCACAACACTAATTTTGTCTTTAAGTTGTAGACTATCTGTAGGAAGTTGTAATCCTTCTAAATTTCCAATTTTAGTTTGCAAAACAGGCAATTTAGAAAAATGGTTTACCCCCGAAGCAAAAAACAAATAGGCAACCAACGGCAGTAAAAAAAGGATTCCTAAAACAAAGAATTTCTTCATTAATTAAATTTTAAGCAAAGGTAATAAGCCACACTGAATTCAATAGTTATAAAAAACAAAAAAAGGTGTTTCTGCTAAAAGACTAGTCTATCGATATGAAATGCATCGAATTTTTAAGAAACATAAGAATACTCAAAGAAATTTTCTTTGTAAAGAAAAAAGCTTTCATAGATTTGCCATCGAAATCATAATTAAAGTAAGATGTCAGTAAAAATTTTCGGACATAAGTCACCCGATACCGATGCTACCGCTGCTGCACTAGTGTGGGAATGGTACATGAATTACAAAGGAATAGATGCTAAAGCATATGTACTAGGAACACCTAATACGGAAACGCTTTTTGTGTTGAAACATTGGGGTTTTGATTTACCAGAAATATTAAATTCAGTTTCAGCAAACGACCAAACGGTAATTGTTGACACGAATAATCCAGCGGAACTTTTCGATAATATTAACGAAACTCAAATTATTCAGATTATCGATCACCATAAGCTTGTTGGAGGGATAGAAACCCCTGCGCCAATCGAAATCTGTATCAAACCATTAGCATCTACAGCTTCGGTGATGTTTACTATAATGTCTGAAAGCGAAATAGCTCAGATGCCAAGTAATATTAAAGGATTAATGTTGTCTTGTATTCTTTCAGATACTTTAGAATTCCGTAGTCCTACTACAACGGAAAAGGATAAGGAAATAGCAGCAACTTTGGCGCAACAGCTAGAAATAGATATGCAAGCTTATGCTACTAATATGTTTGAAGCGAAGTCCGACGTTTCTCATTTTTCAGATGAAGAGTTAATCAAAATGGATAGTAAGAAATATGAAGTAGGGGGGAAAAAATACCGTATTTCAGTTTTAGAAACTACGGCACCTAATATTGTTTTAGATCGTAAGGACAGTATTATAAATACTATCGAAACGGTAAAGACTGAAGAGTCATTAGATGAAGTTTTACTTTTTGTAATAGATATTTTGCGAGAAGAAGCTACTTTGTTTGTGCCGAACGACGTAGTGAAGGAAGTTGCAGAAAAATCATTTAATGCAAATCCTACTTCTGAATTAGTAGTATTACCAGGAATCGTATCTCGTAAAAAGCAAATTATTCCTGCTTTAGGATAATTCGAAATAATCATATTTTTAAAAGAGGCTGTCTAAAAAGCTAAAATCCTCTAAACGAACATTGAGCGAAGCCGAAATGTGGTTTGATTATCAGCTCATCTACAGGCTTCGACTAACGCTCAGCCTTCGTTTATGATACTTTTTAGACAATCTCTTTTTAAATATATAAAAGAAATTAAGTTACTGTTATAACATTACTTTCTTTACTGCTTTTACAACATCTTCACTATTTGGCAACCATTCTTTCAATAAGGTTGGCGAATATGGTGCAGGAGTATCAGCGGTATTAATCTTTATAATCGGAGCATCTAAATAATCAAAGCAATTATTTTGCACTTGGTACGTAATTTCAGAAGCAATGTTGGCTAAGGGCCAAGCTTCTTCAAGAATAATTAAACGATTTGTTTTCTTTACCGATTTGTAAATAGCTTCTAAATCTAATGGACGAACGGTGCGCAAATCGATAATTTCACAAGAAATTCCTTCTTTAGCTAATTCGTCAGCAGCTTTGTAAGCTTCCTTAATAATTTTCCCAAAAGAAACGATAGTTACATCCGATCCTTCGCGTTTAATATCAGCAACACCAATTGGCAATACGTATTCTCCTTCAGGCACTTCACCTTTGTCACCGTACATTTGCTCACTTTCCATAAAAATTACAGGATCGTCGTCACGTATAGCTGCTTTTAATAAGCCTTTAGCATCATAAGGATTTGAAGGTACAATTACTTTTAAACCAGGAGTGTTAGCAAACCAGTTTTCAAAAGCTTGTGAATGTGTTGCTCCTAATTGTCCCGCAGAAGCTGTTGGACCTCTAAATACAATCGGACAAGGAAATTGACCTCCTGACATCTGACGTATTTTTGCGGCATTGTTTATAATTTGATCAATTCCAACAAGAGAAAAGTTGAATGTCATGTATTCAACAATAGGTCGGTTACCGTTCATAGCACTACCTACAGCAATTCCTGCAAAACCTAATTCAGCAATCGGCGTATCAATAACACGTTCCGCACCGAATTCGTCTAACATACCCTTGCTGGCTTTGTAAGCACCATTGTATTCAGCAACTTCTTCACCCATCAAATAGATAGTTTCGTCACGACGCATTTCTTCTGACATCGCTTCACATACTGCCTCTCTAAACTGTATTGTCTTCATTTATTTATGTTGTTTAAACGCTAAAAGTATTTTCGAATTATATATTAAAGTAATACTATTTATTATCTATAAAATTACCAAATACAGCGTTTGTTTCTTTCAAAACAATTATGGATAACAAAAATAAGTAATAAATCCTTTTTTGAAGAAGTCTTAAATATTTTAAAAAATACTATGCGCGCATAGTATTTTTGAGTTTAAATTCGTAATTTCGATATTCATAAAAAAATAGCAGGAATTTTAAAGGGTTGATAACCTCTTAGGAATTTGTGTAACTTTTTAAGAATATCATTAGGGGTAAAATGTTTATTTATAATAATTTTAAATAACACCTCTTTTTCCTATTTTTGAAAGCTTAAAATAACCACCCTGTTTAATTTTGTGAGAAATTTAGATAGATAATTAATACACCTATAAATTTATATACATGAAAATATTAGTTTGTATAAGTCATGTTCCTGATACTACTTCAAAAATAAATTTTGTTGAAAATGATACAAAATTTGATACTAACGGAGTTTCTTTTATTATTAATCCGAACGATGAATTTGGGTTAACAAGAGCCATGTGGTTCAAGGAAAAGCAAGGGGCATCGGTTGATGTTGTAAATGTTGGTGATGCTTCTACAGAACCTACATTAAGAAAGTGTTTAGCTATAGGCGCCGATAATGCTATTCGTGTGAATGCTGTGCCTACAGACTCTTATTTTGTGGCTTCTCAACTAGCCGAAGTAGTCAAAAACGGAAGCTACGATTTAATAATAGCAGGAAGAGAGTCTATTGATTACAACGGTGGAGTAGTTCAAGGGATTTTAGCTGATTTAGTTGAAGCCAACTTCGTAAACACTTGCGTTGGCTTAGAAGTTGATGGAACTGAAGCTACGGCTATCCGTGAAATTGACGGAGGTAAGGAAACAATAAAAACGTCTCTACCGCTAGTTATTGGAGGTCAAAAAGGCTTGGTTGAAGAAAGTGATTTGCGCATACCCAATATGCGTGGAATTATGATGGCGCGTAAAAAGCCCTTAACCGTAGTTGAACCAACTTCAAGTGAAGCTTACACAAAGGCCGAAAGCTTTTCTAAACCAGAAGCTAAAGGAAGCGTAACACTTGTAGATGCTTCAAATATTGATCAGTTAATTGATTTGTTACATAAAGAAGCTAAAGTAATTTAGTCTTTAGCAAATTTGTTTCATTAAAAAGAAAAGAAAATGTCAGTTTTAGTATATACAGAAACCGAAAACGGAATTTTTAAAAAAGCAGCTTTTGAAGCAGCATCTTATGCTAAAGGTGTGGCTGATGCCTTAGGTACTAGTGTAACAGCTTTAGCAATTAATGCAAATAGTGCTTCTGAATTAGGAAAATACGGAGTTGAAAAAATATTACATATTTCTAACGAGGCTTTAGATACATTTAAAGCAAAAGCTTATGCAGCAGCCATTGCAGAAGCTTCAAGTCAAGAAAATAGTGAAATAGTAATACTTTCATCATCAGCAAATTCTAAATATATAGCAGGATTGCTAGCTGGTAAATTAAAGGCAGGTGTAGCTTCGAACGTAGTAAAATTGCCGCTAAGCACGAATCCTTTTACGGTTGAACGTACTGCTTTTACCAATAAGGCATTTCAGCAAACTACAATTACAACAGGTAAAAAAGTAATATGTGTTTCAAGTAATGCTTTCGGGCTAATTGAAAATGAAGTTAGTTGTGAGGTTGTTGATTTTTCAATCAATCAAATTACAGATACTGTAGAAGTAGTTAGCGTAGATAAGGCTTCGGATAAAGTAAGTATTGCTGATGCAGAGGTAGTTGTGTCGGGAGGAAGAGGATTAAAAGGCCCTGAAAATTGGCATTTAATTGAAGATTTAGCAGCTGTTTTAGGAGCAGCAACTGCTTGTTCAAAACCTGTAAGTGATATGGGATGGAGACCCCACGGCGAGCACGTTGGTCAAACCGGAAAGCCTGTGGCTTCTAACCTTTACATTGCTGTAGGAATATCAGGAGCAATACAACACTTAGCAGGAGTTAGTGCTAGTAAAACCAAAGTAGTAATTAATACTGATCCTGAGGCACCATTTTTTAAAGCAGCTGATTACGGAATTGTAGGTGATGCTTTTGAGGTTGTGCCTGAACTTATAGAAAAATTAAAAGCTTTTAAAGCTTTAAGTAATTAATCAATTTGATTTATAGTTATCAGTTTAGTCTTTATTTTATTAAAAATTTAAATCAATAAAATTTAGGAGAACTGCATAAAAAAACTGTGCAAAACAATAGATAACTAAATAATCGATATCATCAATAATGTTAATAACCACATAAAATTCTTATGTTTTATGTGGTTATTTTATTTTAGAATCGAAAAAATATAACGAATTTAGCGGCAAAGAGAGTTTTGAGTATGAGCTTGGTACGTTTAAATATTAGAGGCATTTCTTACAGCCAAACGCAAAATGGAGCGTATGCCTTAATATTGAGTGAAGTAGAAGGGGAAAGAAAATTACCGATTGTTATTGGAGCATTCGAAGCGCAGTCTATTGCGATAGCGTTAGAACGTGAAATAAAACCACCGAGACCTTTGACGCACGATTTATTTAAAAACTTTGCAGAACGCTTTGAAATAGTGGTAAAGCAAGTAATTATTCATAAATTAGTTGATGGTGTTTTTTACTCGAGCATTATTTGTGAGAGAGATCGTATTGAAGAAATTATTGATGCAAGAACCAGTGATGCCATTGCATTAGCACTTCGTTTTAAAGCGCCTATTTTTACATACAAGAATATTTTAGATCAAGCAGGAGTTCACTTAA
>JAHDEF010000238.1 GCA_020628975.1 Aquimarina sp.
TCGAGCGCGAGATTTTTTGACTGTATTTTATCACTTTTCAACCTGACGACCTATTGCCATACTTCTGCTGTAGTAACACAGCCATATACTTTACGGGTATCATTATTGTGTTTTTCATTAAATAGCCGTGCGCCTATCATTTGCGCTACACACTGAGGAATGCCTTGATGAATGTCATTATCTTTTGCCTCTATTAGTGCGAAAATAGGGGCTTTAATTTGATAAGTATTGGGTTGCTTACTCAATATGAAATCACATTCACCTTTTAAATCATCCTCTACATCTAAAGTAGCTCCCGAATAAATAGAAAAACTGTGTTTATTTTGCTTTGCCAATTCCATTAAAATAGGCATAACAATGACTTCGGAGCGTACTTTTTCACTAATTAGTGGTATATTCTTAGCTAAATTTAATGTTTGTTTTAACCAATCACTAACACTACTTGGTGTTATTTTTTGAAATAAGATTTCTCGGCTTTCGGAGAGAGAAAATCTAGTAAGTAAGTCGTTTAACTTCAATCTTGAAGCCATATTTCTACTTTGTTAGAATAACTATTAATTTGATTTTGAGTTTTACTATTAATAATGTAAAATTGGATGAATTGGTTTAATAATAGCCCTTATTTAACCTTATGCTCTACTGACTCAATCACCAAAAAATCTTCTGATTTTTCCAACTTGCTTGAAAATATTTTTCTGTGTGAAAAATGCTTCAAATAAGCTGATTCATAATCATATTTATGCGTTTTAATCTCTTCTATTTTCATACCATTTAAACGAAAACCTTCTATCAGTTTATTCCAGCTTTCTTTTTCCTTTTCGCTAGCAGAATCCTGCAATTTAGGTATTGGCAAACTCTCTATTGTCATATTTGCCTTCCTAACTTCTTCTACAAGCAATTGCTTTTCTGCTTCTTCCATTTTTGTGGTTAGTGTAACATTTACGGGCAAGATGTTTGGACCTAATTTAGTAGCAAACTTATCTTTATAGTTATAGGAGGTATCAATATGTATTGGCTTACCTAAAAAAGCATGGTATAAAGAAATTTCTTCTGTGGTCCTCGCCAACTCCTCAATAAATAGGTTCTTGGGCAGTTTGCTATCTTCCCTTAACTTCATTTTTTGTTTTAATACTGCTAACCATTCTTCCTCAATTTGTGCATAAGTGGAGTCTATATTTACCAATTCTTCATAACTCCCCAACTCATCCGTTCTATACTGTAAAGTCAGTTCTCCTAATATTTCGTTCAAACTTTCTCGCCAAGGGTTTGTTCCCATAGTTGCCCTTGTTTTTTGGGCTTCTTTGTGTCTATTACTCATAGCCCACTCAATAATATAAGAGGTATCAGTTTGCTCAATAATGGTTAACAATACCTCATGAACCATCACGCTTTCTAAGTATAGTTCTCCATCTAAATAATCTTTATGCCCTTTTTTTACGAGCAATTTCTGGGCATCTCCTTTTTTCCAATTAGGGCTAAGTACTATTTCTTTATCGCCTAGAAAGCTTACACCTATAGCTAGCAATACAATACTCAATAAATAATTCATCGTTGTTTTTTTAAGATTAATTAATTACAGTTAAAAATCACATACCAAATTAAATAAGCATTACTACTCGTTACTACCCTCTTCTTTCACCTCTTCTAAAATAATAAAATTCTCTTTACGTGTTCCCTCTGCTAAGGTAATTCTATTGCGCTCGTAATATTGTAAAAAGCCTGTTTGATAATGGTAAGTATAATTTTCAATATCTGTTACCTTCATAGAAAGTTGTTTCATTTCTCGCTTCATTTCCTCCAAATTAGGTACATCTTCCCCCATCATTTCGAGGGTTTCCTGAATAACTTCTCTTGTTTTCTCTTCATTGATTTCTTTAAGGTCGTTAACCTTTAATAAGTGATTTACGGTATCCGTTTCAATAGTAATTGTTCCCTTTACAGGAATGCTTTGTCCACCCAATTGATTCGGCAATTCATCCTCGTAATAAACAAGGGTATCAGCCACCAAAGTATCTCCCAAATAAGCGTGGTAATTCCAAATATCTCTGTCCATTTCGTTCTTGAAAGCATCTGAGGCAATCATTTGTTTCATCATCTCACTAAACACAGCCATCTCTTCCTCATTCATCTCCCCTAACTCTTCATCAAAAGCCACCATTTCTTTTACCAAAACATCCATGCTATCGTTCATAGCACTTATCAGCTCATCCAAATTTAATAAACTTTGATACTTCCCACTGGTATTTGTCCAATAACGCAATTTAAAATTTCCAGCAAACATTTCTTCTATCCGTTTCTCCATAAAATCATCCGTTGCATCTACTTCTACATTTACGCGCTCTATGTCTTCTTCTATATGATTCCATTCCATAACATAAGCCGTATCATTTTTTTCAAGAACCTTAATTACAATATCCGTTACCGTTACTTCTTTTTGTACCACCGAATCTCCTTCATATTTAATAAAGCCTTCTTTAAGTTGTATTTTTTGCGTATCGCCAACTTCCCAATTGGGCGTAAGTACTACATATTCTGTGCTGGTAACAACAGGAATGAAACTCAATAGTAAAATGCTGAATAAATACTTCATACTTCTTTTTTAAGCGAAGGGCATAAAATAACCCCGATATTCGGGACAAGCTTTGAACCATAATGCTTGTTCTTTTGCTCCGTAACTGCGTTGCAAAAGCCTTATAGAACCTACGGCTATACTGCGTTTTTGTCCCGAGTTCTCGCATTAGCGTCAACCTAATTTTATTCCAATTATAATTGCATGATTTTCAATAAGTAATAAAATCATCCCCCTCTTACTTTCTTTTTGGCTTGACCCAAAAAGAAACAAAAAGGTCAAGTCTG
>JAHDEF010000016.1:0-7849 GCA_020628975.1 Aquimarina sp.
CATGGCGTCGATTTCTTTTTCTATTTGCTGGATATTTTTTTCATTAAGGTGTAAAATATCATTTGCTTTCTTCAGGTTATCAGTAGCTAAATAGGCGCCTATTTCAAAAAGCTGATGCTGTATTTGAGTTAAGAAATTTTTAAGCGGAATATCCATATGTTGGTCTCTTAACAACCCTACAAAAGCATTCATTTCATCAACGGTACCATAAGTTTCTACGCGATCGTGAAATTTAGGAACTCTTTTTCCCGTGTATAAACTTGTAAATCCTTCGTCTCCTGTTTTGGTATATATTTTCATTAATGATAACTATGCGCTATAGTGGCTACATACAGCAATTTTGGTTTAAAAATAAAAATTAAAAACCGATTCGAAGCTTCATTAAATAAGAATTATATACTAAAAAAATTAGCTTCGAATTAATTGGTTAGATTTATAAAATATAGAAATTAAGTTTAATGAAATGATGCATTTGTCAAAATTCTTACTATTAATTAGTGCCCTTTTTTTGGTGGGGTGTAAAAAAAATCGAGACTTTCAATGGACTTCAGAATTAGCTATTGTTGAAGGTAAAGATTTGACAAAGTGGCTTTCGAAAGTACCTTTAAGCGGAAAGTGGGATTTGCAAGCAGATTCCTCTAACAACCTAGTTTTTTCTAATCAAGAACAAGTTTTTCCTTTTCTAGGAAAAGTAGTAAACGAAGAAGGTACATTTAACGAACGAAATGAAAAAGGAGTAGGAGCTGAGGTATTTATGAAGAAAAGTATTTTTTTTCAGAAGCAGCAAAAAGGAGATGCTTTTGCTCACGCAATTATTTTGTACGAACCCAAAGAATTTTATCTTAAGAGTTTTGTGTCAACAACGGGGAATGTCATTTTTTCAGGAGTAGATGCGATCAACGAATCTTATACAGCTTCATTAAATGAAACTCATGTTTTTGAAAATAATGATGATTATAAAACGGGTATTTATTGGGTGAGCAATAATTATAACACCTACTTATTTGGGCATTATCAAAGGGGGAAACTAATTTTTCAAATAGCTTTTCCTTGTTTGAAAGAAGAGGCTAAAAAGGGTTTAGCAATTTTAAAGCAAACAAGTACTTCTTTGAATCTTAATATACCTGAGTGGGATCGTGCAAGTGTAGATGATTTACAGATAAATCAGCAACCTGTAGGTTTTTGGAAAGATCCTTTTGTTGGCTTATACATAGAGAATTTTCTACCTAAATTAAAAGTAAAAATTAAGAAGTTGCCTTTCAAAAGTCAGCTTATTAGCCTTACTAAGGCTAAAGGTGTCGATTTTTATTATGCATATTCAAATGAATTGGGAAATTATGATTTGTCCTTTACATCGAAATCGACTTCCTTAAATCAAGTAGATTTTGAAAGTTCGAAAAGGAAAAATCCTTTTTTAACCCTAAAAAGAGGGGGTAGGAAGCTTTTTTACGAGGAAACATCAACACCCGATAAAACAGTTATTGATGCAGAAGTTTTCTTTAGAAATAGCAAAACACTCATTATTAAAGCAGGCTTTCCATCGCGAGATACCATTGCCAAAATACAGGTTTTTGATATTCTAAGAA
Organism: Aquimarina sp.; assembly: GCA_020628975.1. Taxonomy (GTDB): domain Bacteria; phylum Bacteroidota; class Bacteroidia; order Flavobacteriales; family Flavobacteriaceae; genus Aquimarina. The sequence goes on from JAHDEF010000016.1 coordinate 1,587, forward strand.
GTTTGCAAATAAGTGTGTACTAAAAATTTTAAAGCCGAATAGGCTTATAATCCCATTTTAAAAATCGCTGCGTACGAATATTAAATTTTTGAGGTGTTTGCTTTTTACCGATAAATAGAAATCCCCAGTAAAAAGTATTTATACAAATTGCTTCAGGAAATAAGTTTTGTAAACGATTCCAGCATATCATATTTGAAAAAGGCGCCTCTAAAATTATACAACGCTCTTTCAGAACGTTCTCGCCGAAATTAAAAACTACATTTTTGTGATTAGTAGCTATAAAAAATGCTTTTGGAGTATCTTCTTTTTTGGTGATTTTTATGTTTAAATAATCACACATTTTATAAATCCCATGATTTTTTAAAGAAAACACCGTCAATTTATCAATTTTCAAATAGGCTAGGGTGTCTGCTAAAAGTTGTAATTGAAAGCTATTTTGTTGTTTGTTAAAATGTGATTTCAGTAAACTTATTTCTTCATTAACTTTCCGTTTTTTATAAAAGCACTGCGTAACCAACTTGAATACAAATGGCGAATGTACCCCGTGAGCATTGGTTGAAGTAAACAAGAATTTTAGTTTATAAAGCCAAATCATCATCATTTTCTCTTTAAATGAATAAATAGTTAGGATGATTGATTCTTCTTAAAGAGTTGTAATGCTTTTCTAATTTTCTAATTTTCAAATCTTCATTCTTAATTTTTTTAATATTAAAAATTAGAGAACGTTTTTTTCCGTCAGTAAGCGTATTCCAAACTTGTTTAGCAAAAGAATCTTGCTCTAAAAGTATATCAAGAATTTCAGGAGGGTAAACTCCCAAAAGGTGAGGATGTTCTACAAGTTTAATGCTAATTTCTTCGCCGATTTGTTTATTTAGCTTTTTAAAATTGGGATTGCTTATTATGATAAAGAAATTTCCATCGCCGAGGTGACTTAATCCGCATTCTAATTCTAAAAACTCATCTATAGTGCATAAAAAACGAGTTTTGTGCTTTTTTTCAAAACCTTCAATCATTTCAGGTGTCACTTTTACGTACTGATAGCTTCCTTTTCTAGGAGGAAGTTTTTCAATAGTAGTAGTGAAATTGATTGTTGACATTTTTAATTTTTAAAACGCATGAATTAAAATAGAGGATAAAGAAAGATTAGATTGAAATCATAATAACCCTTTTTTATCTTCTCTAATTCTATATTTGAAAAAGTCTTAATACTCTATACTTAATACTCTATACCTAACAAATAACTACGCACTCGTAATCGTGCGCTCATCATCAGTTGGCCATTTTCCTTGTACTTTTAAAACTTGCTCAATAACATCGCGAACGCATCCTCTTCCTCCATTAATATGAGAAATATATTTAGAAACGGCCTTAACTTCAGCTACAGCATCTTGTGGGCAGGTAGGCAAGCCAATGCGTTTCATTACGGGGATGTCGGGTAAGTCATCTCCCATATAAAGCACTTGTTCAGGATTGATATTGTGTTTCGCTAAATACTCTGTATAGCATTTTATTTTGTCACCAGCACCTAAAAAAACATCATCAACGCCTAAGCCTTCAAAACGACTTTTTACGGCTTCATTTTTTCCTCCAGAAATAATACAAACATGATATCCTTTATCTAAGGCAACTTTGGTAGCGTAACCGTCTTTGGTATTCATGGCGCGCAGTAAATTTCCATCGTTGTCAATTAATAAAGTAGCGTCGGTGTATACTCCATCAACATCAAATATAAAAGTGGTAATGTCGTTTAGGTATTCTTTATAATTCTTTTCCATAGTATTTTTGAATGGCTAGGGTTAGCGTTTGGTACAACGATTTTTGGGTGTCGTCTTCTAAATGTGTTAAATGTTTTTTTATAGTTAGGTTATCTTTTCGCATAGCAGGACCTGTTTGTAATTCACTGGGTGCGGCTATTGACAACTTTTCTATAGTATTTGTTATTAAGGGGAGCATTAATTTAAAATTAATACCCGCATTCGTACAAATGTCTGCGGCTTGTGTGTACATAAAATTGCTAAAATTATTAGCAAATACGGCAGCAATATGCAATTGTAAGCGTTGTTGCGAATCTAGTAAATTCACATGATTGCTAATACTTTCGGCTAGTTTTTTTAATACTTTAAAAACATCGGGCGAGTTAGCTTCTATGCCAATAGGTACTTCCTTAAAATTTAGGGGAATTTCTTTCCGAACACTTTGAATTGGGTAAAAAACACCATGTTTTTCAAAACTAGCCAATGCATTCATAGGAGTTGCTCCTGAAGTGTGAAGTATAATACCTTCTAGGTGACTTAAAGTTTCAGGAATTTCAGTCAAAGCCTTATCACTAAAAGTTACTATATATACATCTGCTTTTTGAAGTTTTTGCAAATCAGTAACAATATTGACAGGGCAATTATTAATCTGTTCTCCTTTTCGATTGTAATTTTCTAGCAGTAACACTTCGTTACTTTTTAAAAAGGCTTTACATAAGTGGGTTCCTATATTTCCAGCTCCAAGAACACTAACTTTTATCATGTGTTAAAAATACCACACAAACTTTTAAAAATATAACAATTGTCTGTAGAAATATATATCAAGTCTATAGGGTATTTTAGGTGCTATGAAGTAACTTTGTATCCAAATTTTTAGGCATGTCCCAAAAGCAAACTACTTCATTACAACAACGATTAATTAACCTTATTTTTTCTACACGCTTAATGGCAATGCTTTTTATTGCCTTTGCCGTAGCTATGGGTATTGGTACTTTTATAGAAAATGATCATGGTACGCCTGCAGCTAGAATTTTAGTATACAACGCTTGGTGGTTCGAAGCTATTATGGTGCTATTTGTAATCAACTTTATCGGAAATATTAAGCGCTACCAATTGTATAAGAAAGAAAAGTGGATGACCTTAACGTTGCACTTGTCATTTATTTTAATTTTGATTGGTGCTTTTGTTACTCGTTACATCGGTTATGAGGGAATGATGCCTATTAGCGAGGGAGAAACTACTAATCAATTCTTATCCCAAAAAACCTATATTACCACGTTAATTGATGGGAGTATTGATGGAGAATTAATGCGAAAAACGGTGAGACAGCCCGTAGAATTTTCAGAATATACCCAACGACAAAATAACTTTACTTACCGTACCGATTTCAAAGGACAGCCCATTACCATCAAATACAAAAAATATATTAAAGGCGCCGAAGAAGGTTTAGTGCCAAGTGAAGATGGTGATTTGCATTTAAAAATGGTTGAAGCAGGAGGGGGACAACGACACGATCATTATTTGAAAGCTGGAGAAGTATCAAATATTCACAATATTCTATTTGCCTTTAATAAGCCCACGCCAGGAGCTATAAATATCGGTTATGACAATGGAAAATATACTATAGATGCCCCATTTGAAGGGACATATATGCGCATGGCCGATCAAAAACAAGGCGCTGTAGCTAAAGATAGTTTACAGCCATTACAAATGCGTTCGCTATACAATATGGCAGGTACTCAGTTTGTATTTCCAGAAGATGCTGTTAAAGGGGTATATGACGTTATGGACGTACCAAATGAAGGTAACAATCCGCAAAATGCTTTGATTTTAGAAGTTTCTACCAACGGAGAAACCAAAGAAGTAAAATTATTAGGAGGTCAAGGGTATGCAAATAACCTTAAAGAGTATAGCATCGGCGGTTTAGACTTTAAAATGGCATATGGATCTAAATCATTGGAATTGCCTTTTTCTTTAAAATTAAATGATTTTATAGCCGATAAATACCCAGGAACAGATAATGTGTATTCGGCTTATAAAAGTAAGTTAGAAGTAGTAGACGATGGAAAAAATGAACCTTATGAAATCTTTATGAATCATGTATTGGATCATAAGGGATATCGTTTCTTTCAAGCCTCATTTCCTCCTGACGAAAAAGGAACTATACTTTCTGTTAATTATGATTTTTGGGGAACTTGGATTACGTATATAGGTTACTTTTTGTTATACATAGGGCTTATGGGAATTTTACTTATTAAAGGATCACGTTTTAAAGATTTGGAAGAAATGTTAAAAGGCGTGAAATTAAAAAAAGCAGCCTTATCGGTATTAATTCTTTTAGGAGGTTTTTTTGCAAGTGATATTCAAGCACAAACAAGTGTTTTAGAAGCTCCACAAAGACCAAATAAAAAGCAGTTAGACTCTATTATAAAATCTAATGCAGTAAGCGTTGAACACGCAGAAAAATTTGGAAGTCTTGTTATTCAAGATGACGGTGGTCGTATGAAACCCATTAATACCTTTTCTTCTGAATTATTAAGGAAACTGAGTAAAAAAGATAATTATCAAGGATTAACTTCAGATCAAGTGATGTTGTCTATGATTGAAAATCCTTTTGTGTGGTACAACGTGCCTATTATTTATATTAAAAAAGAAAACGATAGCATTCGTAAAATTTTAGGAACCCCTAAAGGAGAAAAACGAGTAGCGCTTATTGATTTATTTGATAAAAAAGGGAATTACAAATTAGAACCCTATTTACAGCAAGCAAGTAGTACCAATACCCCAAGTAACTTTGAAAAGGATTTTCTTAGAACTCATGAAAAATTTTATTTATTAAACTCAGCCTTAAGCGGAGGGGTATTAAGTATTTTTCCGAAGAAAGATGACCCTAACAATAAATGGTTTGCTCCCCCAGCTTTAAATGAAGCAGGTTTTAAAGGAGTTGATTCTGTATTTACTAAACATATTGTTCCTATTTATAAAGAATCATTAGTTGATGCTAGAAAAAGCGGTAATTATAAGAAAGCTGATGAATATTTAACAGTAATTAAAAACTTTCAAAAAAAATACGGAAGCGATGTTATGCCTTCGGATAAAAAAATACAGACTGAAATTTTATATAACAAATATGATATTTTCAAGAAGCTATTTGTGTATTATATGCTTGGTGGTTTGGCGCTTTTAATCTTTGTAATTCTCAATATCTTTTGGGATAATAAGTTTATTCGTCTACTGGTTGGAATAGGAAAAATAGCGATACTTCTTATGTTTTTTGCTCACACTGCGGGATTAATATATCGTTGGTATATTTCTGGTCATGCCCCTTGGAGTGACGCTTACGAATCGATGATTTATGTAGCTTGGGCTACACAATTCTTTGGGTTAGCGTTAGGTCGAAAAAGTGATTTGACCATAGGTGCTACAGCTTTTGTAACGTCTATTATTTTGATGGTAGCGCATTGGAGCTGGATGGATCCAGCCATAGCAAATCTTCAACCTGTATTAAATTCTTATTGGTTAATGATTCACGTTGCAGTTATTGTAGCAAGTTATGGGCCATTTATTTTGGGTGCTATTTTGGGGGCATTAGCTTTACTTCTAATAATCTTCACCACTAAAAAGAACAAGAAAAAAATGGCGTTGAATATTAAAGAAATTACTATTGTCAATGAAATGGCACTGACTATTGGTTTGGTAATGCTTACTATTGGAAACTTTTTAGGTGGACAATGGGCAAACGAATCTTGGGGTCGCTACTGGGGTTGGGACCCTAAAGAAACATGGGCGTTAATCAGTATTATGGTATATGCTTTTGTAATCCATATGCGTTATGTACCAGGCTTAAGAGGACGTTGGTGGTTCAACTTTATTTCATTAGGGGCTATTGCGTCGATTATGATGACTTATTTTGGAGTTAACTTTTATTTATCAGGATTGCATTCTTACGCTAGTGGTGATCAGGCGATAACTCCACAGTTTGTTTGGAATGCTGTAGTTATTGTATTGGTATTAGGAGCTGTTTCTTTTTGGAGGTATCGTGTACATTACAAAAAGTAATTATATAAGAGGTAGGGCTTAGTCATCGTAAAGCGTTTAACATATATAAAGGTCTTTGGCCTGAATACATAATACGATTTAGTTAAAGTAAAAAGCATCGATCGTGGTATTCGGTGCTTTTTTGTTCTAGTAAAGAAGTATTGTTATAAGAGAAAATTGATCAATCTGAAAAGTGGTGGGACATTTGGTTTATTTCGTGTGTCACTTCGCGAATTTTGCAAAAATTATAGTGGAGTCTCCTTCACAGGGAATTTGAAATTATTCCTTTAAATGGGAAAATATTAATTTAGTTTAGGGGATTCTACCTACGTGAAAATGACAGTTTAGTTGTCTACAATTTTATGGTTGATCTAAGAAAACCTTTTGTGTGATCAGATAATTTGATAAGTATATCGATTTTTGAATTCTCAATGTTACTTGGCTGACTTCAAATCTTTAATTAAACTAGGA
>JAHDEF010000016.1:7859-17863 GCA_020628975.1 Aquimarina sp.
CTATTGTTTTCACTTTTTTAACGAAGCAATAGTAGAAAAAGAAACTAGCCTAATGTGAAATTATTATTAATAAATCGTATTACTTGGCTTGTTTCAAATCTTTAATTAAACTAGGAATAAACAGCAATACTAAAAGGCCAGCAAAACCTATACATAACCACATAAACCACGCTTTTTGCCAATAAGGAGTTATTGTTTTCTCCTTCATAGTAGTATCTACATGTTTGATATTTTCAATATTTAAAACAGGTAAATCTTTTTTTACTTGATTCTTGAAAAAACTAATATCATACTTTGGTTTTTTCAATGAATAATCGCCGCTGGTAATACGGTACTTTTTTCCTTGTATTAAATCTGCAATAAGAAATGATGCTTTTTGAAAACATTTAATTTTAGAAATTAAAAGCTCAGGATTATCTTCATTTTCAATCTCAATCCGCATATCTTTTGCCCAAAAATTCTCAATAAAAAAAGTATTGTCAGTAGTAGAATCTAAATAAAACGCCGCTATTTTCTTATAAATTTTTTCTTCTTGTTGGTTTACTATTTTAGTGGACGGAGCGTATACTATGGCTCTTCTTTTATACCGAACAGGAGCGTTAATTTCAAAACTTATTTTGTCAATTTTAAATGGGTGTTTGAAACTAAGAATACACGTTGACTTTTTTTGATCAGAAAGATTTTCTGTAGTAAAACTTTCGGTAGAAATTTCATTAAAAACAGGCGTATTTACTTTTTGTGAGCTAGTGCCAATTTCAATAATATTAATAGGAAGCGAATAAAGATCGTCGAAGGTTATTTTTAAATACGAGTAAGCACATAAAGGGAAATCTATAAGTTTATAAATACTGGTAGATTGGGTGTCCGATAAATTTCGAAGTCTATTGTTTTCAGTAATTCCATACCAATCTTTTTGATTGTTACTTCCCAGTAATTTATAGCGTTTGGTGCCTTGGTAATTGGACAAGTGAATGACCAATTGATTCAATTCTTTTTTGGGATTTTTAATAATATAAGTAGTGCTAGTATCCGTTATTTTGGAACGACTAATAATAGCCGAAGCCTCAAAATTTGAGGCTGTAATGGTAGTTTTACTAACTTCTATGAAGTAGGGGACTTGTTTGTTTTCTTCATCCCAAATTCTAACATTATTCAAATTATTTTTGGCGTAAGCAGTCAATTCATGATGTAGTGCAATTTTATGAAGTCCATTATCAGGCACTGTTTCAACAAATCCTTCTGTTTTTATTTGTGAAAATAGGGTAGTGATAGGTAGTATAAAAGCTAGTATTATCAAGAATTTATTCATGATCCTTTGGTTTTTTATATGACATATCGGGCGTTGTTTCATCATCAATAACAAGTACTTTTATTTTTTGGTACACAAATGAAATTATCAGAATCAATATTCCTAATAAGATAAAAGCAATAATTTTTCCCGTTTCTGAAACATTACTGATGTCGTAGGTGAATAGTTTAATAATAGTAATTCCAAGAAGGACAAGTGCTATAATTCGTAATACTTTTACTTTTCTTTTGATTCCTATGATTAAGAATAGAAATGATAATATGCCCCATAGAACAGGAATTCCTGTCTTAATAATTTTTAAAGAAGCTGTACTAAGATTTTTTCGAATTAGATTTTTTTGCGTGTACTCAGTCAGTATTTGGTCTTTTGGGAAGTTTGGATTATTTAATTGTGTATCTGTAATTTCCAAATTACTAAATTGAAGTCCATGAACAAGAACTTCATTACTGAAAATGATAACCACAAGTAAAGCCGCTATGGCAATAAATATCTTATTCGAAAAGATTTTAAAGCCATTATGAATTCGGTCTACAGTATATAAAAGCCACGCAAAAAATATAACAAGCGCTAAATTTAAATAGTGTATATAAAATGAAATTTTAGCATCGAACTCTTTAATTGTAGCTTCTACAAGTTCCCTAGTAGGAACATCTAAAAAGGCGATTACATAGATAATGATATTGAAAATAGCCATACCCATGACTACTTTGTAATTCAAGAATGATTTCTTTTTGAAAATAAATAGCGTTAAAACTGCAGTAAATACTAAATGGTATAAAAGTATAAATGAAGTTCGAGTAGTAGGAAAAGCTGCTTTTTCTAGCGACTGATAATCGACTTCAATAAACCCTGTTATGTATACAATTATAAGGGCTAGTGTTGCACTTATCGATCGATAAGATTCGCTACTTATATTTATTTTTAACAAGCTAATGGGTGCGGTTTCTTTTTTTGATAAATAATAGCACGTAAATAAAGAAGCAGAACAAAAGATTCCAGTAATAAAAATAGGATTAAATACTACAGATAAGGAATCAAGTGCACCAATTTCGCCCCAATCGATAAATAAACTTATCAGCATCAATACCTGAACGACTACCGAAGCAATACGATAGGTTTTTATATTCGATTTTTGAGCCAGCCAAAGTAGCAGTACTGCTTCAATTGCCCAGAACAAGGTGATGTAATTCCCTTTAAATTGTATAGGAATCGCAAGTGTTATAAATGATAGCGTCAAGCCAATGAGTAAATAAACAGCTTTCTTGTCAAGCCCGAATTTTTTATATAAAAACCAAGCGTAGATTAAATTTAGGATGGACATCATTGCTGTAAATGCACCTCTAAATTCAGTGTGATAATTGGACAGTATTACCATCCCAATTCCAAAGAAGACAGCGTTATTTGCGGCTAATAAACTAAGTTCAGTTTTAGTAAACTCACCTTTGTTTCGTATGTTGTTGATTACCGTGGCAGCAATAAATATGATGTAAAAAATAAAAGCATACATAAGTCCTCCAAAATAATCACTGGAGTCATCAATGATGACTTTGGTAAGCCATCCTAAAAATAAGATTGTAGTAAAAATAAATGCCAAAATATTGACGAGAGACCATTTCTTGAAGTAAGCAATACTTAGAATACCAATATTTAAAATAGTAATATAGGTGAATAGTATTTGATAATTGCCTTCACCAGTACTTATCATAAAAGGGACTGTAAACCCACCTATTAAAGATAAAACAGCAAGTTCGATACGATTATAGGATAAGGATAATAAGCAGCTAAATGCTGTAATCAATATCATGATGATAAAAGCAATGGTTTGATTGAAAAGTTGGTATTCATGAAAAGCAATAGCAATCGTAAAATAAAAAATAGCGATGGCACCTGCGACTAGAACAGAACTGAAAGAAGCGTACTTTTTTCGCAATCTGTGTGCAATACCTAAAACAAGACTTCCAGCTAAAATACCTATTCCAACCCTTCCAGGTTCATTAATCCAATCTTTATCAATGGCATATTTTACAAAATAGCTGATCCCTAATACGAGAATCAATATTCCGATTTTATTGATAAGGTTTTCTCCAATGAATTTTTCTAAATCAGGATTCTTCTCTTTGAATCGAACCCATAAACTCGGTTTTTTCTCTTTGGGCTTTTTAATGTTTTGGGGAGCAACCGTCTTACTTGGTGCTTTGATATCTAGACGAGAGTCTTTTGTATTCGCTTTTTCTGCAATAGGTGATTTAGTAGCTTTTATTGTTGAAGCCTCTTCTGGTGAAGTAACTTTTATAGGAGTAGCTGTTTTTTCCGTTTCAGGAATCGTTGGATGTACTAACTCTGGTTTGACTTCTGAAGTTGTTTTAGGAACTTCTGTGGAAGTTGAAGGTGTAGATTTTAGTTGATCTAACTTTTTATAAAGGATACTTAGGTTATCATTAACCTCTTTAATTTTCTTATTAAGGAGATTATTTTGATTGATAAGTATGACAATAATAACACCTAGTAAAACATATTCCATATTGAACGTTTTATACTGAATTCAAAAAGAATTCAGGTTATATTTTTCACAACCATACGATTGGCAGTACAAGTAAATGTACTGTTATTTTTTTAGTGATTATAGTTTAAGGGTTTGCAGGCTTATGGGCTGAAATAAATAACCTTTTGAAATAGTGTAAATAAAGCTATCTTTGTTTTAAATTTAAGTAAGCTTAAAAATTAATTTATGTCAGTTGCAATTGAAAATTTTGTTAAGCAAATTTATAAATTTAGGCAGCAAACAGGATACGATACCAAGCCAAGTTCGGTAGCAAAAAAGCTAGGGATTACTAGTGCTGCTACTACAGACATGGCAAAAAAGCTAGCTACCAAGGGTTTGTTGAATTATGCGAAGTATCAAGAGTTAGAGTTGACTTCTGAAGGTGAAAAGATGGCACTTAAGGTCATTCGAAAACATCGTATTTGGGAGTGCTTATTGTTTAAACTTTTTGATTTGTCATTGCATGAAATTCATCGAGAAGCCGAATTTCTAGAACATGAAACTTCCGATTTCTTAGCAGATAAAATTCATGAATACCTAGGCTTTCCCGATTTTGATCCACATGGAGATCCAATTCCAGACAATGAAGGGAAACTACCTGTAGTAGATAATATGTCTGCACTTTCCGAAGTGGTAGAAGGAGAATATCAAATTGTTCGTTTGCAAAGTGACGACAAAGAATTCTTTGACTTTTGTACCCTTCATGGACTTATCAATGGTGCTTTAATTCAGGTAGAAAAACAATTTTTAAAAACAGGAATGACTCAAATAAAAGCTCAGGGTATGATGATTGTCTTGAATCAAGAGTTTTCTTCATTAATACAAGTAATAGATGCAAAATAAATTATGGATGTTGGTGCTATGTATGTGTGTAAGCATTACATGGGCACAAAAGGGAATACTAACAGGAACAGTATATGTCGAAAATGAGACCGTCCCAGGGGCAGAAGTATATGTAAAAGGAGAATCTTTAAAGGGGACAACAACAGATATCAATGGAAATTTTAGATTAGAAGGTTTAGCCTATGGAAAACAAACGATTCACTTTTCGTTTGTAGGGACTACTTCAAAAACCGAAATCGTTGAGATTACTAAAAATACGATTCCTTTAAAAATATACTTGAAATATGATACCAGTTTAGATGAGGTAGTAATTTCTGTTCCAGGATCTAAACTACAAAAGGACTTGGTGGTTAATGTTGAAAAAAAGAAAATCTCAGAGATCAACGAAGCAAGTTCAACAACTTTAGCAGAAAGTATTACGAATATCAATGGGGTATCACAAAATAGTACAGGTAGTAGTATAGGTAAACCTGTAATTCGTGGTTTAACAAGTAATCGAGTAGTGACGTTCGCACAAGGAACTAGGTTAGAAAACCAGCAATGGGGTGGAGAGCATGGTTTAGGTGTAAGTAGTAATGGTATTAAAAGTGTTGAGGTTATCAAAGGCCCAGCTTCTTTATTGTATGGGTCAGATGCCATAGGAGGTGTACTGTATTTTGTCGATGAAGATTTTACTAAGAAACAGCTTGAAGGAGTAGTCGAATCGGGGTACTTTACCAATGCCCGAAGTACTCAAAATAGAGTGGGGGTAAAATTAGGGTTCGGAGATTTTAAAATAAACACCTTTTTAGGGTACAACTTAGCAGGAGATTATAAGTTGCCAAATGATTCCCCATTTAATGGAGATCGTGTTTTTAACACTCGATTTTCGGAGCGAAGTGCTAAAATTTCATTAGGATTAGTAAAGGAAACGTTTACTTCAAAATTGACTTATAGTTATTTGAATAATTTCTTCGGAATCCCTGTACCAACAGAAGGTAATCCAGCCTTTACAAATAGTTTTGATGTAGATTTGGTATCTCCAATTTTCGATGATCAAGAGCAAAATTTTGTACTGCCTTTTCAAGATGTATCGCAACATATTTTAACCTCCGAGAATAATTTCAAGATAAAAGAGTCCGATGTACAGCTTACGTTAGGTTATTCGGTTAATGACCGACAAGAATTTAATGAAGTAAGAAGTACTCCAGATTTGTATTTATACCTCGAAGTGTTGAATTATAATTTGAAAGTATCAGATATTATTAAAACAGACCATATTGATATTACGGTTGGAGCGCAAGGGTTGTTTCAGGATAGTGAAAATAGAGGAACCGTATTTTTAATTCCAGATGGAAGAAGTACCGAAAATGGCGTTTTTGGATTGTTTAATTTCAAGGCAAATGAACATTTAAGATTTCAATCAGGCTTACGTTTTGACAGCAAGCGTATTGAAGCCGATGGGGTAGTTATTGATGAATTTACCAGTTTCGATGATTTTGATGAAACTTATAACACATTAAACTATTCGGTAGGGGCGAAATATGATATCAATCATTTGACTTTTCGTTTCAATATAGCTTCGGGATATCGAGCACCTAATGTGTCGGAGTTGTTATCCAATGGAGAACACGGAGGAACAGGCCGAATAGAAGTAGGAGATCAAACTTTGGATAGTGAATCGGCGACTCAATTTGACTTTGCCGTTAATTATAAAAAGAATGGGTTGAGTATTACGTTGAATCCATTTTATAATAAAATTTCGGATTACATCTTTATTGCACCAACAAGCGAAAGACGCATAGTAGATACTGGAGAATTACCTGTGTTTGAGTACCGCCAAGAAGATGCGACGTTGTTTGGGGGAGAATTCAATTTGAATTATGTGCCTAGTTTTATGCCTAAATTAACGCTTCAAACGGGTGCGGCATTAACTTATGGAAACGATAGTAATGAAGATCCATTACCATTTATTCCACCAGTAAATTTTAATACTAAAATAAGTTATGATGTTAATGCCGGAAAGCAATTGAAATTGAATAGTGTCTATGTGCAGCAGCAAAACTTTTTAGAGCAAAATAGAATTGCTGATGAAGAATTAAAGAATGAAGATTACCATTTGATTGATGTTGGATTAAGTGCTTCGTACAAAGATTTTAAATTTGGATTAGTAGTTAAAAACCTTTTCGATCAAGAGTATACCGATCATTTATCTAGGTTGAAAACAACATTCGAAGATTTTGCAGTACCCAACCCAGGAAGAGATATTGTATTTAATTTGAAATATAATTTTTAAGGTTGTTACTTGTGGAAGCATTTTGTGTATAAATTAAGTTTATTAAACTAATGAAAAAGGTATTATGGTTTTTAATATGTGTATCAAGTACCATTACTTGGGGGCAGTTAAATGCATATACTTTTGAAGAAATAGAAGCTTTAAAAGAAAAGAGACCTATAGTTGTTTTTTTACATACAGAATGGTGTAAGCCCTGTAAGGTGATGAAGCGGAAAACACTGAGAGATGAAAAGGTAATTGAGGTGTTGAATAAAAAATATTACTTCGTTTCTTTTGATGCAGAGCAAAAAGAAGACGTGGTTTTTAATGGAAGTACATTTAGCTATAAAACGTATAGAAAGAAATCAGGGATACACGAATTGGCAGAAACTTTAGGTACTTATGAGTTTAGAATTGTTTATCCAACAACGGTAGTTTTAAATAAGAAAAAGGAAATAATATTTCAATACCCTTCGACATTAAGACCTAAAGGTTTTATCAGAATGTTGAGTGCTATTGAAGCGAATGAGAAAATGTAACCCTTCGGCTTCGCTCAGGGTTTGTATAAGAATCGAACCCTGAGCGCTACTCGATAACTATCGAGACGAAGGGGGTATTAAATATAGAAGTTGAGAAAATATAAAGTATGAAAAAAATATACACACTTTTAGTATTGATATCATTGCTTTTCAGTTGTGGTAAAAAGCAAAAAGAAAGCAATGGCAAATTGCAAGTGGTGACAACAACAACTATGATTACCGATATGGTAAAAGCGATCGGTGGCGATAAAATAATAGTTAAAGGGTTAATGGGGAGTGGTGTAGATCCACATTTGTATAAAGCTAGCGAGGGAGATGTTTCTAAGTTGGCAGAAGCCGATATTATTTTTTATAATGGTTTACACCTAGAAGGAAAGCTTGAAGATATATTCGAGAAAATGCGTCATCTAGGGAAGCAAACAGTTGCCGTAGGAGAAAGTGTTGATAAATCAGCATTAATAGCTTCCGAAAACTTTGCTTCTAACTATGATCCTCATATTTGGTTTGATCCTACGAAATGGCATAACTGTATCACTTTAGTGACCGATGAATTGGTGAAATTGGATCCTAAAAATGCACTTACTTATAAAAGTAATGCTAAAAAATATGATACAGAAGTAGAACAATTATATCATGATAATTGGAATGTTATAAATGAAATACCTATCGAAAAACGAATTTTAGTAACAGCTCATGATGCTTTTAATTATTTTGGACAGGTATACGATTTTGAAGTCGTAGGTTTACAAGGCTTGTCTACAGCTACTGAAGCTGGTGTAAAAGATGTTCAGAATTTAGCAAATCTTATTATAGAAAAACAAGTAAAAGCAATTTTTGTAGAGACTTCGGTGCCTAAACGAACGATTGAAGCCTTACAGGCATCAGTAAAAGCAAAAGGGCATGAAGTCAAGATCGGAGGAGAATTGTTTTCAGATGCTTTGGGTAATCCAGAGACTCCAGAAGGAACTTATATAGGGATGTATAAACATAATGTGTCTACAATCGTAAATGCCTTAAAGTAATAATAGCAGTCTAATGGAAGAGTCAAAAACCAACTATGCGATCACTGTAGACGATCTTACCGTTGCCTATAATTATAAACCTGTTTTGTGGGATATTGATTTGGTGATTCCAGAAGGGGTATTAATGGCCGTTGTGGGGCCAAATGGAGCAGGGAAATCTACTTTAATTAAATCGATCCTAGGGATTGTAAAACCCATTGCAGGTACCGTAAGTGTTTTTGGTAAGCCTTATGAAAAGCAACGTTCTTTAGTAGCCTATGTACCACAAAAAGGTTCGGTAGATTGGGATTTTCCAACTACAGCTTTGGATGTTGTAATGATGGGGACTTACGGAAGTTTGGGTTGGATCAAACGCCCTGGTCAAAAAGAAAAAAAAGCGGCTTTAGAAGCCTTAGAAAAAGTGGGCATGCTACCTTTCAAAAATAGGCAAATTAGTCAGCTATCAGGCGGGCAACAGCAACGCGTTTTTTTAGCTAGAGCTTTGGTGCAAAATGCTGCTATTTATTTTATGGACGAACCTTTTCAAGGAGTTGATGCCACTACAGAAGTGGCTATTATTAATTTGTTAAAAGAGCTTCGAAAAGCCGGGAAAACTGTAATTGTAGTACATCACGACTTACAAACTGTACCCGAATATTTTGATTGGGTAACCTTCTTAAATGTGAAAAAGATTGCTACAGGACCTGTAAAAGATATTTTTAACGATGACAATCTTACCAAAACCTATGGTATTAATTACAAGGTGAGTGTGCAGGAATAGTATATTTGCTTGAATAGTTTATAATACGTAAGTATCCGTATAAATGATTGAAAAAATACTTAATAGATTAATTTACAAGCAGAAAAAAGCTTTGTGGTCTCTAAGCTCGAAAAGCAACATTGATAAGATGATGCAACATGAAAAGCCATCAATAAAAAGGCTTGGCGGTATCTTAAACAAAGTAATCGAGGAAAATGCATGGAATGAGGAAGATAATATTCAGTTTCAAAAAGTAAAGGACATTAGTGACGGGTATTTTTCATCTGAAGAAATAGTTCAAGATTTTGACTCTGATATCAAGCACAAAGTTAGTGATGTTCATGCAATTGCATCAAGCACCGAAAAATGGGGGAAGTTGATTTACGAGATAGTTCGAGATTTTAAACCTAAAAATGTTTTGGAATTAGGTACTTGTTTAGGGGTTTCAACCGCTTATCAAATACTTGGATTAAAATCGAATGGTTTTGGAAAGATAACTTCAGTTGATGCTAATGGAAGTCGATTGGTAGTTGCAAAACGAAGCTTAGAAAAATTAGGATATACAGAATATAGATTAGCTGAAGGGATTTTTTTTGATGTACTACCCAATTTAATTCCTGAAATAGAACCCATTGATATAGCATTTATTGATGGCCACCACGATGAAATAGCTACTATGAAATATTTTGAAATGATTTATCCTCATTTATCTACAAATGCAATAGTCATTTTCGACGATATCAATTGGTCTAAAGG
>JAHDEF010000239.1:0-1947 GCA_020628975.1 Aquimarina sp.
CAGTTGCTCGGGTATGGCTTTAATTCCATTATTAGGAATAGCAGCGCTTCCTTCACTAAACATTTTAAATATAAACTCGAACATTCTTGAAGAAGTAGCTAAGGCTGTTTCTAAAAAAATACCTCCAAAAAAAGGTTTGAAAAAATGAGTAATTATTTTTGAAGAAAAACCGTAATGCTGTAAATACTCTAGGGTGGTAGTTTCTGCTTCACTAAAAATAGCATCTATACTTTTAATTTTTAAATCTTTAGATAATTTGAAGATTTTCCATTTATCTGCCAAAGTACCCACAGGTGCTGTAAGAGTGGGCCAAAGCAACGAAGCATTGCGTAAAGCATCGCCAATAGTATAGGTTTTTCCTTGAGAAACAATCTTACTTCCGCTTTCAAAATAATTTAAGTTTAGTGCTTCATAATCTAAATATTTTTGAGCTAATGGGTAGGCGGTTAATAATACCTGAAAACCGACATCTAAAGTGTAGTCTGAAAATTCTTTAGAAGTAACACGCCCCCCAACAAATGAGTTTGATTCGTAAATTGTAGCGCTATAACCCTTTTCTTCTAAAGCAAGAGCCGCAGTTAAACCAGCTACCCCTGCGCCAATAATAGCAATATTTTGTTTCATTATTTATTCGTATTCTTTAACAAATTTAAGCATTGAATTGGTAGTAAGGAAAATTGAAAACCTAAATGAATTTTAAAATTGCTGATAACCCTTAAAATTTTCTTTAATTGATAAGGATACCTATAGTATAATTTTCTTTTGAATGTTTGAAATCGCTTAAAATAAGAATTGTGTTACCTTAAATATGTTTCAGGTTCTCTTTTTAAGTATAAATATATATTTGAATAATCGTTTTACTTCTAACATAATTCTTAACGCTAATAGCATTTCGAATTCCTGTACAAATCAAGTATAAAGCCATCTTTTTAATTACCTTTGCAGCCTAAATTTTCCAACATGCGTTTACATAGAAATTTGGTATTTGCGGTAGTCGATGCACTTTTAGAAATCTTTAATGATGGGGGTTATGCAGATAAAGTGATTGGCAAAACCTTGAAGAGAGATAAACGATGGGGCGCTCGTGATCGTGGATTCATTGCCGAAACCACTTATGAAATTGTGCGTTGGAAACGTATGTACGATGGTATTGCCGAAACCAAAGGGCATTTTAGTCGTGACAATATGTTCAAAATTTTCGCCGTTTGGGCAACGTTACGAGGAATAGAATTACCCGATTGGCGTTATTTTGAAGGTACTCCTGTAAGGCGTATTAAAGGAAGATTCGACGAATTATCGAACCAACGTGTTTACAAACAGTCGATTCCCGATTGGATGGATGTACTTGGTGCTAAAGAATTAGGCGAAAAAACTTGGGATAAAGAAATCGCTGCATTAAATATTCAAGCACCAGTAGTATTACGGGTAAATACATTAAAAACTACGCCAAAACAATGTCGTGATATTTTAGCCGATCAAGATATACATACTGAATATGTAAAAGGTTATCCTGAAGCTTTACAATTGGTGGAGCGTACAAACGTTTTTACGTCACAAGCTTTTAAAGATGGATTATTCGAAGTACAGGGTGCTTCAAGTCAGTTAGTTGCTCATTATTTAGACATCAAACCTGGTATGCGCATAGTAGATACTTGTGCGGGTGCTGGCGGAAAAACGCTTCACACCGCTGCCTTAACTGAAAATAAAGGAAATATTATTGCTATGGATATTTATAGCAATAAGCTAACTGAACTTAAGCGTCGTGCTAGAAGGGCAGGAGCACATAATATAGAAACTCGCTTAATAGAATCCACAAAGGATATTAAAAAACTTCATGGTAAAGCAGACCGTGTACTTATCGATGCTCCGTGTAGTGGTTTAGGCGTTTTAAGAAGAAATCCTGATGCTAAATGGAAATTACAACCTGAGTTTATCGATGAAATTAAA
>JAHDEF010000239.1:1957-2549 GCA_020628975.1 Aquimarina sp.
GCGGTACAACAAGATATTTTGCAACGCTATTCTAAAATGGTAAAAGATGGGGGGAAACTAGTGTATGCAACTTGTTCAATTCTTCCTTCAGAAAATCAGCAGCAAGTACAGTTATTTTTGTCGAGTGATGCGGGTCAAAATTTTAGCTTGGCAAAAGATCATAAGGTGTTATCACACATTGCAGGATACGATGGTTTTTATATGGCATTACTTGAGAAAAAGTAGTATTTTCATTAAGTGAAAAAAATAGGTATATACATAATCGTTAGTATTTTAATAGTAATATTAGCTATTTTTTTAATCGACTACCATGTTGAAAGTACTACCGAAAAGCAATTATACCGCACAACAGCATCTGTGCCTTATCACAAAGTTGGTTTACTGTTAGGTACTTCTAAATACGTAGTCGGTGGTCAAATTAATTTATATTACAAATACAGAATTGAAGCAGCTGCCAAACTATACCATGCAAACAAAATAAGCTACATTTTAGTAAGTGGCGATAATGGCACTAAAAGTTATGACGAACCTACTAAAATGAAAGCCGATTTAATGAAAGCTGGCATACCTGAAAGCCATATTGTATTAGATT
>JAHDEF010000239.1:2559-2828 GCA_020628975.1 Aquimarina sp.
GCGGGGTTTAGGACTTTAGATTCAGTTATCCGAGCTGACGAAGTTTTTCAAACTACGAATTACATTACAATTTCACAGCGATTTCACAACGAAAGAGCCTTATACTTGGCAAACCATTTTCATCACAAGGCGATTGGATTCAATGCCAAAGACGTTTCTTACAAATACGGTTTTAAAGTAAAGATTAGGGAATACCTAGCGAGAGTCAAAATGATACTTGATTTGGCTCTTGGGGTTAAGCCTAAATTCTTGGGTAAAAAGATAAGCAT
>JAHDEF010000240.1 GCA_020628975.1 Aquimarina sp.
AAATATTGATGTTGTAGGAAATGTACTAAATGCATTAGGTACTAGTAATGATAATGGTAAAAAAAGCTTTTTGGGAGTAGAATTTGCACAGTATTTAAAAATCGACAGCGACCTACGTTGGAATTTGAATTTAGGGGAAGACCAAGTATTAGTTTCAAGACTTTATGGTGGTTTTGGTTACGCTTATGGAAATTCTTCCGTATTGCCTTTCTCTAAACAATTTTTTTCTGGAGGCCCTTATAGCGTTCGCGCTTTTAGAATTCGTTCTTTAGGTCCTGGTACTTATTTTCCTAATGAAAATGATACCGAAACTTTTTTTGATAGTTCTGGAGACATCAAATTAGAAGGAAATATAGAATACCGATTCCCCTTATATGCTTTCTTAAAAGGTGCTGTTTTCGCAGATGCAGGAAATGTGTGGCTATTGAATGAAAATGAAAACCTATCTGGCGGTAAATTTTCTTCTAATTTTGTTAATGAATTAGCTGTGGGTACAGGTTTAGGTATCCGAGTAGATATTCAAAGTTTTGTTATTCGACTAGATTGGGCTGTACCCATCAAAGATCCACAATTGAATCGCCAAAATAGCCTATCATTTAAACCTAGTGAGGGCATTTTTAATTTTGCTATAGGCTATCCATTTTAATAAACGTGTTGGCAATTGCACTTATTAAATCTTCTTGTTTTATAGGTTTTGTTATAACATCAATACAACCAGCATCTAATGCCTTTTGTTGATCGTCGGGAGCCGCATAAGCAGTTTGTGCTATAACAGGTAAGTTAGGTTGTAATTGTTTTATTCGCTTTGTGGCTTCGTAACCATCCATCACAGGCATCTTTATATCCATAAAAACAATATCGAAAGAATAATTCTTTACTAAATCAACAGCTATTTTTCCGTTTTCAGCGTGTAGAATTTTCACATGATCACCACAGCATTTTTGTAGTAAACGCTTTAAAACTATGAAATTTATTTTTCCATCCTCAACAATTAAAATAGATTTTATTTTGGTAGAAATATGTTGATCTAAGGAACTTCCTTCCTTTACTAATTTTGCTGGATTATAAGGAATTATTACCGTAAAATTGGTGCCAACTTCTAATGTTGAGTCAACGGTTATTTCTCCGCCTAATAGCGCTACGTTTTCTTTGGCGATAGCTAAGCCTAAGCCCACACCTACGCCATAGTCTTTAATATTTTTAGAGGATTTTTGAAAACGCTCAAAAATAGTTGGAAGCAATTCTTTAGGAATCCCCTTTCCCGTATCAGCTACCAAAAAAACCAATTTATCTTCCTTGAGTTTACAGCTTACAGTTACCACACCTTCATTAGTATTTTTTACTGCATTATCAATAAGAGCACTAATTATTTTTCTAAGTTTAGAACCATCTGTAATTGCCCAAATTTCTGCTATACATTGGTTTTGATTGTTGGTTTCTTGCGCTACTTCTAATATTAAATTAAGTTTTTTATTTAATGCTTCTACTTCATAGATAGCACCCAATTCTTGTAATAATTCTGTAATGTTAGTACTCGATAAGTGTACTTTTGTTTTTTGTGTATCTAAGCTCGAAATTTCTAAAATATCATCGATAACACGAACTAGCTGCTCACCACTGTGGTTTATCACTTTCAAAAATTTAGACTGTTCTTCTTTTTTAATTTGTCCTTTCTCCAACATATCTGAAAAGCCTACCACCGCATTTATAGGCGTTCGAATTTCATGTGAAATATTATGCAAAAAAACTGTTTTCAATTGCGAATTTTCTTCTGCTTTTTCTTTTGCTTGTTGCAGTTCTACTGTTTTCTCTTTTACTTTAGTTTTTAATAATCTATTAATAAAACCATTTAAAAGTAAGGCTGCTAATAACAACCCCAAAATACACAACCAAAACCATGTCTTTAAATAAATAGGTCTAATTAAAGAGTAAGACCAACTTTCAAAAATTTCTTTTTTCTCTGCATTACTAATATTTCGTATGGCTTTATCTATGATGTTCGATAAAATGTAATGCTCACGTAAATTGGCAATACTAGATTGATTTAAGTAAGGAATTTGCTTATTGATGATTAAATTATTGTAGCCTTTTTGATTGATAAAATAATTAGCAATCGCCCTAAATGATATAATAGCATCAAGATCATTATTTTCTAATCTATCATAAGCTTCTTGATCGTTAGCTACAGGAATAATCTGATATTCAGGATAATTTTTCTTTAAATATTCTTCGACAGAATACCCTTTAATTACGCCTATTTTTTTTCTGTTGAAATAAGTTAAGCTTTTGTTTTTTGGAATACTGTTGTTGGTTACAATTACATGAGGTTGAGAAACTAATGGGTTTGAAAAGGTTAAATACTCATTTCTATCATTTGTTTCCTGAATTTCAATTATAACATCTATTTTTTTTGCTTTGGCATCTAATAAAACATCGTTCCAATTATAATACATTTTCTTTTGAAACTGGTATCCGATGCGCTCTTCGATTAATTTTAAAAAACCTACGAAAATTCCATCGAGTTCTCCCTGTTGATTTATGTACTGGTATGGTGCATAAGTAGGATTTATAGCGGCAATCAAATTAGGGTTCGCATCGAGCCATGCGCGCTCGTCTTCGTCAAGTAAATCAGGATCATTACTACAAGAAGTGAATATTACGAGAAAGAGTAAACTAAGTAATAAACGTATTTTTCGATTTGGAGGCATTCGGATATATACTGTTGGTTTCTGCGACAATATATATAATTAAGTACGAAAAGCGTTAAAGTATCGGTATATAACAAAAAACCCCTTTAGAATGCATTCTAAAGGGGTTTT
>JAHDEF010000241.1 GCA_020628975.1 Aquimarina sp.
TTACGATAGATAAGCCTACGCCTGTACCTTCAAATTCGGCATCAGAATGTAAACGCCTAAATACGCGAAACATCTGCTCGGCGTATTCCATTTCAAAACCAATACCATTATCTTTTACATAATAGACCTGCTGATTATCTTGCTGATAATTGCCTACTTCTATAATGGGTTGAGTTACTTTACTCGAATATTTAATGGCATTACTCAATAAATTACTCAAAACTTGACGTAGCATGTCTTTATCTGCATAAGCAGGTTGGAGGGAGGAAAGTTTAAATTGAATGCTTTTTTGGTGGTATTTGTTATTTTGAATTAACTCATTAAAAATAATTTGCGTAAATTGATTCATATCAATAGAAACAGCTTGTTTAGCTTTATTACCTACTTTAGAAAAAGCCAATAAATTGTCAATCAATTTATCCATTTTATGTGTACCATCTAGTACAAATTGAAGGTATTCTTTAGCAGTATCATCTATATCATTTTTTAAATGACGTTCTAAAAGTTGAGCAAAAGTACGTGTGTTTCGTAAAGGCGTGCGTAAATCATGCGATACAGAAGAAGTAAACGCATCTAATGCTTGATTTAAGTGATGGAGTTCAGCAGTTCGTTTTTGTACCCTTTGCTCAAGTTCTTCATTCAGTTGTTGTAAGGCTATTTCTGCCTTTTTTTGTTGCGTAATGTCTCTAAAAAAACCTTGTGTCGCAATCACTTTTCCATCTCTAAAACGTGGCACAGCACTGCCCGACACCGTTACGCGTTCTCCTGTTTTGGATAGGAAAACAGCTTCAATGCTTTTTATGGATTGTCCTTCTAAAACCTTTTGAAGCTCGGCTTGACAGTGCTCTAAAGAATCTGGAGCAATGACATCAAATATATTTAGTTCAGATATTTCTTCATCCGAATAGCCCATCACTTGTTTCCAAGCTTTATTTACCAAAATAAACTTTCCACTTTTGGTTACACTTTGTATTAAATCATTGCTACTTTCAAATAAATGACGGTAACGCTCTTCACTTTCTTTGAGGTATAAGTCTATTTCTTTACGTTTGGTAATGTCTCGACTATTGAGTACAATGGATTTAATGTGTGGCTCTTCTAATTGATTACTCATATTAATTTCAAGGTGTTTCCACGTATTGTTACGAGCTAGTAACTTAATTTCAAACACAAAATCTAAGTTATCACCTTGAACACTTTTGAGGATGATTTTGAGTAGCGGTTGGTCTTCTTCGTCTAAAAAATCGAAAATAGATTGCTCTAATAATTGTACAGGTTCGTAGCCCAATACTTTTTTTACAGATGGCGATACATAACTAATTTTGTGATTAGCATTAATTAGAATGATAAGGTCAGAGCCATTTTCAATAAGTGCTTGAAACAGTTTTTGGTTATCCTCAATCAGTTGTTCGGCATTTTTTCTTTTTTGTCTTTCTTTTTGTTCCTTGATGGCTCTAGTAATAGCAGGAATTAAACGACTTAAACGAGATTTGAGTACATAGTCGGTTGCTCCTGCTTTTAGGCATTCTATCGCAACTTCTTCTCCAATAGTACCAGATATAAGAATAAAGGGAGTCTCAGGTGCTTTTTCCTGTGCTAATAACAATGCGCTCATAGCATCGAAATCGGGTAGGGTATAATCTGCAAAAATAAAATCGAAAGGTTGTTGTAGCAATAATTGGAGGTATTGCGTTTCGGTAGTTACCAAATTAATATCACAGGTAACTTCCTCGCTTTCCAGAAAATCCCTAACTAATGCAGCATCTAGCGCATTATCTTCTAAATGTAGAATTTTCAACATTTTATTCTCCTGTATCTTTATTTTTATGATTAAATATTACTTCTGGAGGGGTTTCATTAAATATGCCCCAAAACGCACCAACAGATTTAATTCCATCTATAAATTGGTTAAAATCAACAGGTTTTACCATGTAAGCATTTACGCCCAAGTGATAACTTTCTACTAAGTCTTGTTCTTCTCTCGAAGAAGTTAACATAATAACAGGTATGGTTTTGAGTTGTGCATCAGCTTTAATAACTCGCAATACTTCTAATCCATCCAATTTAGGCATTTTTAAATCTAACAAAATTAATCCAGGGTTGCCTGTATTACGCTCGGCAAAATTTCCTCTGGCATACAAATAGTCGAGTACTTCTTCCCCATCTCGTAAATGAATAATGTCATTAGCAATAGGAGGATCACTAAGTGCTTCTACGGTTAGTTCTGCATCTAACTCATTATCTTCTACTAATAAAATGGTTTTCAATTTGCTCATTTTAGGATATTGTTATATTTTGAGAAGTAGGAAGGGGTACCTGTTTTTAGCTGTTACATAGTAGGAAAGGGTAAAGAAAAAATTAAGCCATCTTTTTTAACTAATGATGGGGGATAATGTTTAGAAACTGGGTTTTTAGGTATGTTTCAATTCTCGTATTGCTGAACCAAACAGTTTATATTAAAGATGTAAGTATTATATGTGTTATGTTTGAATTGATACTGGTAATCAAGTTATATTATATATTTCTTATGTTTTGGACATCTTTAATCGTCCTTTTGAAATTAGGCGTTAAGAAATTGCTGGAGCAAAGCGTCAAGAAATTTGTGCAGCATCAGCCTAATAGATTGACTAACAGTTCATTTTAGGATATAAGCAAACAGAACATACCGCAATTTTGGTTTAGACCTGATGCCTTTCAAATTTTAGCTTTGTGTAAGCGATTTTAGCCTAATTTCAAACAGACTTGACCTTCCCCGTTCTTTTTGGGTCAAGCCAAAAAGAAAATAAAGAACCGTTAAACTGTTTGGTAAG
>JAHDEF010000242.1 GCA_020628975.1 Aquimarina sp.
AACGGATAGGCGTTGCAAAAATTATGATTTTCATTTTACTCCTTTTTATTGTACAATCGTTTTTATCAATCGTCACATCAATGTTATATGTTTAGTCTATCTTCAAATTAGTTTGAGCTATTTTTCTCTAAATTTTTAGTAAAATCTTTCTTAACAAAAACATTTACATCGGTTTGTGGGAATGGAATAGAAACTCCAGCTGCTTCCAAACGTTTTTTTCCTTGCTCTAGTAGTGTAAAATGTATATTCCAAAATTTATCGTTGCTAGCAAAGTAACGTAATGCCAATACTACAGCACTATCTCCCAATGATTTTACAATTACTTCGGGTGCCGGATCATTTATTACTCCGTCTTGTTCCTTAATTAAATCCATAAGCACTTTTCGTGTAGTATCTATGTCAGATTCATACGCAATACCAAACTCTAAATCTTCTCTTCTTTTATTTTCAGCACTATAATTTATAATGTTGTCATTCGACAATTTTCCGTTAGGAACCACTGCAAGCTGATTTTGAAAAGTATTTAATTTTGTCGTGAAAATAGAGATTTCCTTCACACTTCCTGAAACGCCTTGGGCTTCTATCCAATCACCTACTTTAAATGGTTTAAAAAATAAAATTAAAACACCGCCTGCAAAATTTGCTAAGGAACCCTGTAGGGCTAAACCAACTGCTAAACCAGCAGCACCTAGTATGGCAACTAATGATGTTGTTTTTACGCCTAATTGCGTAATTACAAGTACAATTAAAAGAATTTTTAAACCTACGCCAACAAGATCATATAAAAATTTTTCAAGCGTAACATCATAGTCTTGTGCTTGAAAAAATTTACGTAGTAGTTTGCGAATTATTTTGATTACCCATAAGCCGACAACCAGAATAATTACGGCAGATAAAATATCAGGAATTACATCTAAAATCCAGTCTTTTAGATTTTGCCAATCTTCCTTAGTAATGTTAAAATCGAAATCTTTCATGTATTATAATTATTTTAATGATTCTTGTTTAGTAATAGAATTTGAAGTCATAAATAATTGACTTTCTATTGGGTTTGACCAAGCACTTGCCTGATGTATGGCAGGTACTAAGGTTCCGAATACTTGAAATTGCCTTGCATACAACGAAGTATTTTTTTGCATTTTGCCAGGTATTATTTGTATTGGGGTTTCTAGATGAAGCACTAAGTCATTAAGTTGATCTTCTTTTATATGAACACTTCTTTTTGTAATAAAATCATCTTTAAAATCGCCTTTAGAAAATTTTGAAACGTTTAATTCATCCCAATTTGTAGACAATAACGGAATATCGTGTTGATCGTTAACGTCATAAATGAAAAGATGAAGGATATATTCCATTTTTAAGCGAAGGTCTATAGGGTGAAATTCTATTTCGGTACTAATAACAGCCGTAGTAGCAGCGGAATCGTTAATGGTAACTCCTGATGGAATGTGACCTAAAATAATTTCTCTAATTTTTGCCATAGCTGATTGGATAGTTATATAAGCTCTTATTAAATTTTAAAAATTTATATCCCTGATTAGTAATACTATATCCATTTTCGTCATTCCTTACTTGACAAGGAATCTCATCCTGCTGATTTTTATATCCTTAATGAGATCCTGAAACAATTTCAGGGTGACGCAATTCATATTCTTAGTGATTACGGATATTCAAATTTTAAAACAATCACAATCTATACAAAGCTTTTTTTTAAAGTGTTTGATATCGATGTTAGTTTTAATGCAATTCAAATTTGCAGTAGACTTACAAATAATTTAGAAAGGAATACTCCTATTTATGGATGTTTACAGTTTTGATGTTAACAAATTCACGAATTCCCTCTTTCGATAATTCTCTACCATAACCAGAAGCCTTGGTGCCGCCAAATGGCAAGCTAGGGTTTGATTTCGTCATAGTATTAATTGAAACGGAACCATCTTCGATATCATCGATTAAATACCTAGCCTTTTCAATATCTTCTGTAAATAACATACAGCCTAAACCAAATTTTGTTTGGTTAGCTAGTGCAACAGCTTCATCAATACTCTTCACTTTAATAATAGCTGCGACAGGACCAAAAACTTCTTCGTCAAAAACTGGCATTCCTGGTCTTACATTAGTTAGCACACAAGGTTGCACAAATGTTCCAATACGGTGGTGTCCTGTTTCATCGACAGCCCCTATTGCAACGGAATCTTCAATTTGTTGCACCACTTTAATAGCTAAATCTTCACGCGCCATACACGATAGCTCGGTAGTTGGGTCTGTAGGGTCACCAATCGTATAGGCGTTAATTTGCGCCTTAAATCGAATTAAAAATTCATTGTAAATACCTTCTTCTACAAAAAAGCGCTTAGCAGCTATACAGCTTTGTCCAAAGTTTTGAAGTCTCGATTGTACCATAGTTTTTAGGTGCTTATCTAAATCAGCATCATTTAAAACAATACAAGCATTACTTCCGCCTAATTCCAGCACCACTTTTTTTAATTGTTTACCTGCCTGTTCGGCTACAATTCGACCTGCTTTTTCGCTACCAGTTAAACTTATTGCTTTAATTCGATCGTCTTTAATGATATGGCTCAGTTGATCGTGATCAATCAATACGGTGCTAAAAGTTCCTTTAGGAAAGCCTGCTTTAAGAAATAGTTTTTCTATAAGAAGCGCACAACCTGTAACATTATCGGCATGTTTCAATAAAACAGTGTTACCAGCTAAAAGCGTAGGTACAGCAAAACGAAGTACTTGCCAAAAAGGAAAATTCCAAGGCATAATTCCTAGA
>JAHDEF010000243.1 GCA_020628975.1 Aquimarina sp.
AAAGCTAATTTTTCATGGATACATTGTTTTATTCCTAAAGTAAGTGCATAACGTTTTGAATCCCAAAAGGATTCTTTGTTTTCTACATTTACCAATGTTGTGTTAGGGTATTTTAGTGTGAAATTTTCTAGAATTTCTTCAGAGGTATCATAAGATGCATGATTTACAAATACGAATTGCTGCTGATTGAAATTTGTAAGCTGATGTATACGCTCCAAAAATTGAGGTAACGTAGCAGCATCATTTTTGATATATATTAATACAGAAATTGCTTCGGATTTATTTGAAATATCTACAGTACTTCCTTTAAAAGTAAACGGAAGCAAAAAAAGGTGATATAAGCAATTGATACTACAAATAGCTATAAATGCTATTGTAACGTAAGTAAGAATCATAAGTTAATTATGAGTGGCTAGGTTCACTACAATCTTTGTATTGTTCAGGAGTTTTCCCGCAAAGAGAACACGACTCTCCGCTTTCATTTAAAAATGGACTTTGACTAGCGCAAGTACCCGCAAATTTGCCGTCTTTTTTTGCCCAAATTTTAATTGCAATACCTGCAAAAGCAATTCCTAACAAACCGATGGTAACTAAAAGTAACTTCATAATCTTTCGAATGGAATACAAAATTATTAAAATTAGGGGAAAAGATGCTTAAATTAACGCACAATTAATTATTCTTACTATTTATGAAGAAAGCATTGCTAATTATTGATATGCAAAAAGTTTCTTTTACCCTAAAATCACCTCGATTTGACACGAAGGGAGTAGTTGATAGAATTAATACGCTAGCTACTATTTTTAGAAACCAAAACTTCCCTGTTATTTTCATACAGTATGATGGAACAGGTACGGGAATCTGTGAAAAAGAAACCCTTGAATGGCAACTGCTAAATGAACTGATTGTTTTAGAAACCGATCATTTAATAGATAAAACTGCAAATGATGTATTTTATAATTCTCCACTTTCAAAAAAATTACAATCTTTAGCGGTCGATGAATTGGTAATTACAGGGTGTGCCACTGATTTTTGTGTAGCAGCCACTGTACAATCAGCCTTGGCTAAAGATTTTCAGGTCACGGTAATTGCCGATGCTCATACTACAGCGGATAGGCCACACGCTTCTGCGGAACAAATTATAGCGCATTACAATTGGGTATGGAATAATATGCTACCCACCCAACGAACGGCAAAAAGTATCAGTTTCGATACATTCGCAGCATTGTTTTCTAACGTGAAAATTGAATAGCGTTAATTGTTTGCTAAAAATATAATCCCCAGTAAGTAACTAGGGTTTTGGTTGACTAACTTTATGATAGAATATAGTTTGACTATAAATAACAAAAATTAAAATCATGGCACATATCAGATTAGGAGATGAAGCTCCAAATTTTACAGCGCAAACCTCTAAAGGAGAAATCAATTTTCATGATTGGATAGGAGATCATTGGGCTATTTTATTTTCACACCCAGCCGATTACACCCCTGTTTGTACTACAGAATTAGGTACAGTAGCTAACTACAGTGCTGAATTTGCGAAGCGAAAAGTGAAGCCTATTGCTTTAAGTGTAGATGGTTTGGAGTCACATAAGGGATGGATAAATGACATTAATGAAACGCAAGACACAGAAGTTGACTTTCCGATAATTGCTGATGAAGATCGTAAAGTGGCTGAATTATATGATATGATTCACCCTAATGCCGATAATAAATTAACGGTGCGTTCGGTATTTATAATTGACCCTTCAAAAAAGGTAAAATTAACCTTGACTTATCCAGCTTCTACAGGAAGAAATTTTGACGAGTTATTGCGTGTAATCGATTCTTTACAATTGACCGCTTATCACAAAGTGGCAACCCCTGCTAATTGGAATCATGGTGATGACTGCGTTATTGTACCCGCGGTGAAAAATGAAGAAATCGCTGATTTATTTCCTAAAGGGCATAAAGAAGTAAAGCCGTATTTAAGATTAACACCACAACCCAATATTTAAGTTCTTAGATATGAGAAGTTAGATCACTTCGCTTCTAGATATAAAAAATCCAGATTTGAATTTTTCAAATCTGGATTTTTACTTTCTATAATTATTATCTTTTGTATATGTAGGATTTTCACTAAAACTAAAGACTTAATTGTTAATCTTAAAGAAGTCTAATAGCGAAGCGATCTAATATCTAAATTCTAATATCGATCAAACTATACCGCTACATCGTATTCACGAAGTGCATCGTTTAAAGATGTCTTTTTGTTAGTACTAGCTTTACGTTTTCCTATAATTAAAGCACAAGGGACATTGTATTCACCAGCTGCAAATTTCTTAGGGTAACTTCCTGGAATTACTACAGATCGAGCAGGTACTACACCTTTGTAAATTACAGGCTCGTCGCCAGTAACATCAATAATTTTTGTAGAACCCGTTAATACTACATTAGCGCCAAGTACCGCTTCTGTTTCTACACGACAACCTTCAACAACAATACAACGAGAACCAATAAATGCATTATCCTCGATAATTACTGGGGCAGCTTGTAAAGGCTCTAATACACCACCAATACCAACACCACCACTTAAGTGTACGTTTTTACCGATTTGTGCGCAACTACCAACAGTAGCCCAAGTATCAACCATAGTACCCTCATCAACATAAGCACCAATGTTCACATAACTTGGCATTAAGATGGTACCAGGAGATATGTATGATCCTTGACGTGCTGATGCACCAGGAACTACACGAACACCTTTAGCTTCGTAATCTTTCTTTAAAGGCATTT
>JAHDEF010000244.1 GCA_020628975.1 Aquimarina sp.
TCGAACCTAGACTCTTCTGGACCAAAACCAGACGTGTTGCCAGTTACACCATGGGCCAATGCTTATTGCGGGTGCAAATTTAAATGAAAATTCCAATCACACAAAATTTTTATTTATTTTTTTCAAAAAAGTATTTTTTAGCGACCCGCAACACATTCTTATAATATTAGTACTTTCGTTTGCGACATAATTGTAATACTATATGGACTTCAAAAAGTGGAATGTAATATTAGGCTGGATTGTTTTTGCAATAGCATTAACCACCTATTCACTTACCGTAGAACCTACTGCTAGTTTTTGGGATGCTGGCGAATATATATCGACCTCTGCAAAATTACAGGTAGGACACCCACCTGGGGCTCCTTTGTATCAAATGTTGGGCGCATTTTTCTCTACTTTTAGCCCTAGTAAGGAACATATTGCTTTAATGGTAAATATAATGTCGGTGTTTTCTTCGGCGTTTACCATACTATTTATGTTTTGGTCAGTAAGCTATTTGGTAAAAAGCTTGGTGCTAAAAAATGAAAAATCGAATATTCTAAGCGACTCTCAAAAAATCATGATTTTAGCTAGTGCCGCTGTAGGGGCATTATCATTTACGTTTACCGATAGTTTTTGGTTTAATGCGGTAGAAGCCGAAGTTTATGCCATGGCTTCCTTTATTATGTCTTTATTATTTTACTTAGGAATCCGTTGGCAAGATGAAATTCTTGAAACCCGTGGAAATCGTTGGCTCATCCTTATTTCTTTTGTAATTGGGTTATCCTTTGGTGTGCATTTTATGGGATTATTGACTATACCAGCCATTGTTTTCTTGTACTATTTTAAGGTTTACAAAAATGTGACTTTAAAAGGCTTTCTATTAGTTAATGTAATTGCTATTGCCATTTTGATGTTCATTTTTAAACTCTTATTACCCTATACGCTTAGCTTTTTTAGTACTTCTGAATTGTTTTTTGTAAACACACTTGGGCTTCCTTTTAACTCAGGAACCATTTTCGCAGGATTACTTTTTATTGCGCTTTTCTATATCGGTTTAAGTGTCACAAGAAAAAAAGGCTTGGTTCAAATTAACACGCTAATCTTATGCGTATTGTTTATTTTCCTTGGTTTTTCTTGTTGGTTAATGTTGCCTATTCGTGCTAATGCTGGTACGGTAATCAACGAAAATAATCCTAATAACGCTCGTGAACTTTTGGCTTATTACAACCGAGAACAATACCCAGAAACACATTTGTTTTACGGACCACAATTTACCGAAATGTATGGCGGTTTAGACCCTTTAAACCCTTATGAAGATGATAAGCCTAAATATGAAAAAGATGTAAAACAGAAAAAATATGTTATTGTAAATCAGTACAAAAACGCGAAACAAAATCTAGAGGATCGACATAAGGCTTTCCTTCCGAGAATGTGGAGTAGTGAAAATGCTGAAAACTATATGCGTTTTACAGGGCCTTTAGATTTTAGCATAAAACCAGAATATGCTGAAGACAAAGATTTACAACGTGTTGTAAAAAATTTCTTGGTAGAATTTCATCAGGGCAAATTAGGAATGGAAGAATACCGTAAGTTTTTAACTTCCTTTAGCGAATATATTAATGTTGAAAAGCCTAGTACCATCGACAACTTAACCTATATGTTTCAATACCAATTTGGATATATGTTTGTTCGTTATTTTATGTGGAATTTCGTGGGACGCCAAAATGATATACAAGGTAGACTTACAAACACTGAAGGTAATTGGATTAGTGGTATAAAACCGATAGATGAATTCTTCTTAGGTAATCAAGATAAATTAACAACCGATGATTTAAAAAACAAGGCTCGAAACACGTACTTTTTCCTTCCATTAATTTTAGGACTTATAGGTTTACTGTTTCAATCTAATAAAGATTTGAAAAATTTTTGGGTACTATTGCTATTCTTCCTATTTACTGGAATTGCATTAAAAGTATACTTAAACGAAAGGGCCTTTGAACCTAGAGAACGTGATTATGCCCTTGTAGGAGCTTTTTATGTGTTTTCCATATGGATAGGCTTTGGCGTTTACGGTATTTATGACGGTATAAAAAAATACCTTAGTCCTAAATTTGCTATACCTGTAGTTACTAGTATCACACTATTAGCTTCCCCTGTTTTATTAGCGTCACAAAATTGGGACGATCATGATCGTTCTGGTAGATATACGATGCGATCGATGGCAAAAATGTATTTAGATTCTTGCGACGAAAATGCTATTTTATTTACCATTGGCGACAATGATACTTTTGCATTGTGGTATATGCAAGATATAGAAGAATACCGCACTGATATTCGTACCGTTAATACAAGTTTATTTGCAACAGATTGGTATATCGATCAAATGAAACGCAAAGCCTATAAAAGCGACCCTATACCATCTCAATTGACCCATGATTTTTATAAATGGGGAAATAACGATGCGATATATTTTAAACCAGTAACCAACGATACTTTAGATATCAAAACTTGGATGGACTGGATTGAAAGTCCCGACAAAAGAACACAAGCCGAGCTTCAAAGTGGTGCATTTACAAATACTTTTCCTACGCAATATGTCAAAATACCAGTTGACAAAGAAAAAGTATTAGCCAATGGAATCGTTGCGCAAAAAGATGCCGATCTTATCGTCGATGAAATCATACTAAAAGTTGATACCGATTTACTGTATAAAAATCGTTTAATGATGCTTGACATTATCGCTAATAACAACTGGGACCGCCCTATTTACTTTTCTGGTGGCTCATTT
>JAHDEF010000245.1 GCA_020628975.1 Aquimarina sp.
TTACGATAGATAAGCCTACGCCTGTACCTTCAAATTCGGCATCAGAATGTAAACGTCTAAATACACGAAACATTTGTTCGGCATATTCCATTTCAAATCCAATTCCATTATCCTTTACATAATATATTTGTTGATTATCTTGTTCGTAATTGCCTACTTCTATAATGGGTTTCGCTACTTTACTAGAGTATTTGATGGCATTACTCAATAAATTACTCACCACTTGCCGCAACATATCTTTGTCGGCATAAACTGGCTGTAAAGGAGAAAGCTTAAATTGAATGCTTTTTTGATAATATTTGTTGTTTTGAGTTAATTCATCAAAAATACTCTGTGTAAATTGATTCATATCAATAGAAACAGATTGTTTCGCTTTATTGCCTACTTTAGAAAAAGCCAACAAGTTATCAATCAGCTTATCCATTTTATACGTGCCATCTAATACAAATTGTAAGTACTCTTTAGCTGTGCTATCTATTGTATTATTAAGATGGCGTTCTAAAAGTTGAGCAAAGGTACGAGTGTTTCGTAGTGGTGTACGCAAATCGTGCGATACAGAGGAGGTGAAGGCATCTAAAGCCTGATTTAAATGATGTAGTTCGGCTGTTCTTTTTTGGACTCTTTGTTCGAGTTCTTCATTAAGTTGTTGTAAGGCTCTTTCTGCTTTTTTTTGTTGGGTAATATCTCTAAAAAAACCTTGCGTGGCAATCACTTTTCCATCCCTAAAACGCGGAACAGCACTACCCGAAACAACCACACGCTCTCCGGTTTTAGATAGAAAAACAGCTTCAATATTTTTGACAACATCGCCTTCTAAAACCTTTTTAAGTTCTTGTTGACAATGTTCTAAAGAATCTGGAGCAATAATATCAAATACATTTAAGTCAGGAATTTCCTCATCTGAATAACCCATTACATCTTTCCATGCCTTGTTAACTAAAATAAATTTACCGCTTTTGGTTACACTTTGAATTAAATCGTGGCTACTTTCAAATAAATGACGATAACGCTCTTCGCTTTCTTTGAGGTATAAATCTATTTCTTTACGTTTGGTAATATCTCTACTATTCAGTACAATAGATTTTACATGTGGCTCTTTCAACTGGTTACTCATGTTAATTTCGAGGTGTTTCCATGTATTATTTCGAGCCAATAATTTAATTTCAAACACAAAATCTAAGTTATCTCCCTGTACGCTTTTAAGGATAATTTTGAGTAAAGGCTGGTCTTCTTCATCTAAAAAATCAAAAATAGATTGTTCTAATAACTGTACAGGTTCGTAGCCCAATATTTTTTTTACAGATGGAGATACATAGCTAACTTTGTGTTGAGCATCTATCAAAATGATAAGGTCAGAGCCATTTTCGATGAGGGCTTGAAACAGTTTTTGGTTATCCTCAATGAGTTTTTCGGCATTTTTTCTTTTTTGCCTTTCTTTTTGTTCCTTAATAGCTCTATGTATGGCAGGAATTAAACGGCTTAACCGATTTTTTAAAACATAATCGGTAGCTCCTGCTTTTAGGCATTCAATAGCAATTTCTTCACCAATGGTACCAGATATAAGGATGAAGGGGGTATCGGGGGCTTTTTCTTGTGCCAATACCAATGCACTCATGG
Organism: Aquimarina sp.; assembly: GCA_020628975.1. Lineage (GTDB taxonomy): Bacteria > Bacteroidota > Bacteroidia > Flavobacteriales > Flavobacteriaceae > Aquimarina. The sequence continues at coordinate 1,618 of JAHDEF010000245.1, forward strand.
CATCGAAATCGGGTAGGGTGAAATCTGCAAAAATAAAATCGAAAGGTTGTTGTAGCAATAGCTGGAGGTATTGCGTTTCGGTAGTTACCAAATTGATTTCACAGGCAATTTCCTCACTTTCCAGAAAATCCCTAACTAATGCAGCATCTAGTGTATTATCTTCTAAATGTAGAATTTTCAACATTTTACTCTCCTGTGTCTTCATCTTTCTGATTAAACGTTATTTGTGGAGGAGCTTCATTAAATACGCCCCAAAATGCACCTACAGATTTAATGCCATCTATAAATTGATTAAAATCAACAGGCTTTACCATATACGCATTCACACCTAAGTGGTAACTTTCTACTAAGTCTTGCTCTTCTCTAGAAGAAGTTAACATAATAACAGGAATGGTTCTGAGTTGACTATCTGCTTTGATAACTCGTAAAACCTCTAATCCGTCTAATTTAGGCATTTTTAAATCTAGCAAAATTAATCCTGGATTACCTGTATTTCGTTCAGCAAAGTTTCCTCTAGCATATAAATAATCTAGCACTTCTTCTCCGTCTCTCAAATGAATAATTTCATTGGCGATGAGCGGCTCACTAAGGGCTTCTATGGTTAGTTCTGCATCTAACTCATTATCTTCTACTAATAAAATGGTTTTAAGTTTGCTCATTTTAGGATGTTGTTATATTTTGAGTTTGAGTAGTAGAGGGAACTTGTTTAGTAATGGATACCGAGCAGTTGGTACACAGTAAACAATAAGCTCGAAATAATTGGGGAAAGAGTTACTTCCCTATTTCGACAGGCTCAACATAAATGTTTAGACTTGTTATTTTGCTTTGCTATTCCGATTTTTCATCGGAACTACGAACCAAAGCGACTGTGCGTACTGTTTCAAAGCTTGTTCCGACACCTTGGGCTTATTTTTTCCATCGCTTAGGGGAAACAATGAAAAAATTAAGCCATATTTTAATTACATCATTGTTCTTATTATAGGGATAGATTGAAAGCTTAGGAACGGATAAATAATAAGCCCGAGGTTTACCGAGGTGTCGGCACACGGTCGGAACAAGCTTTCCTCTTTTAGACTTGTTATTTTGCTCCCGAGTACTACCGAGTTCTCGGCACACAGTCGGG
>JAHDEF010000246.1 GCA_020628975.1 Aquimarina sp.
GAAGATGAAAAATAAAACCTATCCTATATTTAAATTGCATTTTTTATCGCCTTTGCACCTATCTAAAGGAAAAGACGATTATGATGCGAGCGAACAAATATTGCGTTCGGATAAAATCAAATCGGCTATTTTGGCAGATGGACTTTTATTGTATAAGGAAGCAGAAAGGAAAGCCGAAATGGACAATTTTTTAGATGAATTTTTCATCAGTTCTGCTTATCCTTTTTACAAAGAGGAGTATTTTTTTCCTAAACCACTTTGTCCAATTCCATTTAAAATGGCAGAAGAAAAAGAAGAGGAAGAAGGAAAAGAGGAAGAGGAAGTGAACCAGAAAAAAGAACTCAAAAAAATACAGTTTATTGGGCAAAGTCTATTTCAAAAAATATTGTTAGGAGAAACTCATGATATTGAAGAACAGGAAGTGTTGGATAATGGCAAAATGGTTTCGCAGCAATTTACCAACGAAAAAGAACCAAGAAAACTACAGCCCATTAAAGCGTATTTACAGCAAAGAGTAGCCATTCCAAAATACGGTTTAGAAGAAGACTCTACACCATTTTATACGGAACGTTTATTTTTTAAGGAAGGTGCAGGTTTATATTTTTTAGTAGAGAATGCAAGCGAAGCCGTTCTTCAAAAATTACATGGTATACTCAACTTTATTGGGGAGAACGGAATTGGCACGGATACTTCTGTAGGGAATGGTTGGTTTGAAGTAGAACGGAGTACATTAAGTTTAGAAATTCCAATAAACACTAATGCACAAATGGCCTTATCGTTATATTGCCCACAACGGAAAGAGTTAACGGAAAAAATGTTAGCAAAAAGTGCTTACCAACTCATTAAACGAGGCGGGTGGATAGCCAGCAGTCCTTATAAAAATAATCGCACAAAGCGTAAAAAAACGATTTATATGTTTACAGAAGGTTCTGTTTTTCCGAAACAAGCATTAGTAGGAAAAAAACACGATTTACGACCTAGTGTAGCACAACAACATCCTGTTTATCGAGATGGACGTGCGGTATTTATTCCATTTAAAACAATATAATTGCAAATACAATGGCAAAAATAAAACTAAAAGTCCTTACGCCTCTACATGTAGGCAGTGGCATAGAATTACAGGGAAATTTTGAGTATTTATACTTTAGAAGAGATAATAAAATAGTTGTTATTGATGAAGAAAAAGTATTTAATATAATAGATAAAGAAGAAATTAAAACATGGACAGGCATTATTGAAGAAAAAGGGGATTTACTTAAATACTTACAAAAAAGAAAACAAGATTTACGTCCTATTGATATAGCCAAACGGATTATGAATATAGTAGGCTATTCACCAACTACTACCAGAAATGGGCAACGTTCAGTTAAACCCATACGGGAACAATTACACAATGGTATGGACAAAGTATTAGTGCCAGGTAGTTCGATAAAAGGTAGTATTAGAACCGCTGTTTTAGCTGGAGCTATTTACGATGACGAAGACAGCCGCTTTACTAAAAAAAGAAATAACTTAGTAAATAGATATGCTAAATATAATGATGCACAATTAGTGAAAAATTATTTAGGCAAAGACCCTAACCAGGATATTTTTCGCTTATTACACGTAGGCGATGCTCATTTTACAAACACTGACTGTTATCATTGTCCATCCATTAACTTAATGCGTGACCGATGGCAGTTTAAACACAGAATAGAACAATTTGTAGAATGCATTTCACCCAATGCTACTAGTGAAATGGAATTTTCGCAGCCTAAACATTTAATAGAGCAGGCGAAGCGAAAAAACTATTTTAAGCAAAATATCAGCGTATTAGAATTGCCTAATTTATTTGAAAATCTTCGCAATCATTTTAGCGATGTAATTAGCAATGAATTAGATTTCTGGGAAAAAGAAAATAACCCGCATATAGTAATTGATTATATCGAATCATTGGAAAACTTGTACGACCAAATAGAAGCCTGTAAACCCAACGAATGCATCATCCGAATGGGCTTTGGTACAGGCTACAAAAACATTACAGGCGATTGGCAAAAAGAAAACATGCTTCCTCGTGATGTAAAGGAATTAGAAAGAGGGTTAAGGCATCGTAGGTATGAAGGGATGTTGTATCCTAAGACTAGGAGAATGACGAAGGATGGGCAGCCGTTGGGGTTTTTGAAAATGAGTTATTAATTGTAAAAAATAAACATGATGAAACAACTATTAATAATTATTACGCTTATTTTTTGTAGTGGGTTAGCAGTTAATGCACAGAATGCTACTAAGAAAGATATAGAAAAAATAGAGTTGCAAATTCAAAAATTAAAAGAAGTTCAATTAGGGAAATTGCAAAATGATTTAAATGCTCAAGAAGGTGCAATTAAAAATACAAATGATAAATTAACGAATGATTATACTGCTTTGAAACAAGATTATGATAACAAATGGTCTTGGGCTTCTTGGATAGCTGGATTTTTAGGTATTAGCAGTTTGATTGGAATTATTTCAGCTTATGTTTTTGCAGTTAAAAATGCGAAAACGTTAATTGGAAAAAAACTTGAAGAAATTATTTTGGAAGATAAAGAGAAAATTTTGGATGTACTTCAAGCACATGACACAGATGTAATTGTAAAGAAAAATAGCCAAATACTTGTAATAAGTGATGATGATAATGAAGATAGTAATATAAGAGAAATAATGGATAAGTATGATTATAAAAAAATAAGTTACCGAAAATATAAAA
>JAHDEF010000247.1 GCA_020628975.1 Aquimarina sp.
AAAGTTTGTATTCCAAATTAGGTGAGCCTCGCCAATTTCTTTTTCAGCTTTTTTTTGATTTCCCAGATAACCAGCGCAACAAATGACTCCATATAATTTAGAGGAAATGGTATGAATGAAGTTTTTGTGATTGTCAATATTTAGAATGTCAAATTCTTCTAAATCAGCGGTTATGTTGTTTTTAGTTTCTAGCTCCTTTTTGAAATCATTTAGGGTATTTATATTTCTTCCTGCTAATACTAAAGAGTAGCCTTTTGAAGCTAACAGCTTGGCATATGCTTTTGCGATATCACTTTTAGCTCCAATAATTAGAATGTATTTCATGTGTTTCGAAGTAGTATTACAAACCTAGCCGTAGTGATTGAAGTGATTGTAATTGAGTTAAATAATTTTCCTCTCTAAATTTTTTAAAAGCTTCTATCCTAGGATATCCTTTTTCAAAAGTAGTTTTTGACATACAAGCGTCTTTAGCCAAATAAATTCTTCCACCATAGGTTTCAACTATTCGATCTAATTCATTTAGGAATTCGAGCAATCCTTTTTCCATTTTAAAATCCATAGCTAGGGAATACCCTTCCATAGGGAAAGATAGGGGATTGTTATTTTTAGGGCCAAATAATTTTAAAGCACTTAAAAATGAAGGGAATTTACTTTTTGAAACTTGTTGAAGTATTGTTGTTATCCCTTTCAATGCATTTGATTTAGGTATTACAAATTGATACTGTACAAACCCTTTTTTTCCATAGATTCTATTCCAATTTTTTAAACTGTCTAGAGGATGAAAAAATGATTCTAAGTTCACCAATTTATGCTTGTTTTTGTGTTTTCTAAAATAACTGAAATTGTATAATTTCATGCAGAATGAATTCAACAAGAAAGAAGGAAAGTAACTTGGTATGGTGATTGTTTTTTTTGAAGTAATTTTTTTGGTGCTTACTGTGTCAGAATGTATTCCTTTGAAAACAATGCCTTTGCCTAATTGATGTTTTTGTAAAGTATCGATCCAAGCTACCATATATTCGGAATCTGTATTGTTTTCCATTTCTTCAAAAATAGCTTTTAGATTTTGACAAGCTTTAGTGGTTTGAAGTATATTAGAACTTTTAATTTTTCTTAATTGAATCGTAGCTTCAGTAATTACACCAGTCAACCCCATGCCACCACAAGTCATTTCAAAAAATGAAGTATGGGATGTTTTGGAACATGTTAAGGTTTTATTATTTGGTAAAAGTAGATTGAAAGAGGCAATGCAATTTGAAAAACAACCTTTAGACGAATGATTTTTACCATGGACATCAGCAGCTATTGCTCCTCCTAAAGTAATATATTTTGTTCCAGGGCTAACAGGTAAGAACCAACCCTCGGGTATAATGATTTCTAAAATTTCACTTATAAGAATTCCTGATTGGCATTGAATAAAACCTCGCTGTTTATCGAAAGAAATAATAGCATTATTCTTTTTCATATCCAAGACATTCGAATTTAAAGCGGCGTCACCATAACTTCGAGCATTTCCTCTGGGTATAATCGGAATATTAGGCAACAAGTATGGTACGAATAATTCGTAAATATTGGCTTGTAGCTTTTTTGTTTTCCCCCAAGACGATATGATTTTAGATGTAAAAGTACCCGAATTCATAACCAATAAATTAAGAAAAAAGTCAATATCCAGCTAATTACAATTAGTTGTAAGATTCGATCTTTAGAGATCATAGAGGTAGGGGTATAATATTCTTTCTTGGTGAAAATTACATTTAAATAACGTGAAATACCCAATATTACCCAAACTGAAGTTAGAAAAACATAATTACTACCCCAACGTTGTTTAACCTCGTCTGAAATTGTGTAAAACACGTAGCTAACACTTATAATAATAGAAATAATAACTAATAAATAATTAAGGCCTTTCTCTGTATACGATTTCAAGTTTAATCTTTGGTTGGCTTTTTGGTTAGGTAATAGTAAGTCTGCTCGACGTTTAGAAAACCCTAAGAATATCGAGAGTAAGAATGTCATAGCTAAAATCCATGATGAAGGAGGAATGTCAGAAACGCTACTGCCTACAAGAATTCGAATGACAAATCCCAAACCTAATACCATTACATCTACAATAGCTACTTTTTTTAGATAAAAATTGTATAATAGATTAATGGATAGGTAGGCTGAAAAATAAAGTATGGAAGCCTTGTTCAATAGCCCTATTCCTATGAAGCTTATTAGTATTAGCAAAAGAGAAATTTGCTTTCCCCTTTTTATAGAAATCAATCCCGCAGCTAAAGGGCGATTTCGTTTTACAGGATGAAGTTTGTCGGATTCAATATCAAAAATATCATTGAGTATGTAAATTCCACTTGTTAATAAACAAAAAAAAAGAAAACTATTAAGTGTATCCAACACTAAGTCTTTCTCGAATTTTAAAACAAAAAAAAAAGGAAAAAAAATGAAAACATTTTTGATATAATTATTTACCCTTAAAAAATGTAAATAGTTTTTAAGCTTCATGTAGATTAGAAACTAGCGTTGGTTACTTCGAGGGCAAGTTAAATAAATTCATAATGGTGTGGTATGATTTTAAATTTATTTATTTTCAATAAGCTCAAGTATGGTGTTTTTCTCTTTTATGGAGGCTTGATGGTTCGGTTTGTATAATAAACTTTTATCAATATCTATTAATGCAGCTTTAGGATTGCCCAATAACCTGTAGGCGATGGCTCTATTAAA
>JAHDEF010000248.1 GCA_020628975.1 Aquimarina sp.
TGAAGATAATATCGATCAGGTTAAGTTGGCTGCTAATGGGAGCTCTATAAGAGTTCGTTATGATCAACCAGTTGCAGTAAATGGTGATGTTGATACTAGTTTAATTACTTTGACTTATGAAAATCCGGAGGGAGTTGATTTGGAATTAGCTAGAGTAACTTCAGTTAGTGCAGAAGGAAATGATTTGGTATTAAATTTAGATACATCAGTGCCTTCATTTGCAGGTGCCGCAACTTTAAGTATTTTTGAAGAATCTGCTTTAAGAACTGCGGATGATACAGCTAGATTAGCTAGATTAAATGGCTTAATTGTTAATACCACAGGTGAAAATATTTTTCGTGTAGATGTTGATGGTGCTGATTTGGCAAGTTTCGAAGATCCTACTAATTGGAGTAACTCAAATCCAGATTTCGGTTTCTTTCCGCCACCCCCTACAGAAGGTATCAACTTTACAACAGAAAGAGCACTCATAGGTAGTAGTAGTGTGTTATTTGAAACGACTACGAACCCTCAAGGTTTAGGAGCGACTTTAGTTGAAGACGATCATGGTTTAGTAGTTGAGCAAACAGGTCGTTATGAAATTTCTTACTGGATTTATGTCGAAAGCGCTGAAGTAGGTAGTCAGGTAAATTTATTTTATTTAGACGATTTTTCTCCTGTTTCTTCTGCTCTTCTAGATACTGTCCCTAAAAATCAATGGGTCAAAGTTAGCGGTTCAAGAGAGTTTTCTGTGAATTTTGAGCTAGCAACTGTTCTTCGTGTTGTAGGTAATGCTAAGGTTTTTGTTGATGCTCTAGATATCAGAATTATAAACGATGGTAGATAAATAATAACATTTATCAACATTAAACTCACAAAACCACCGCATTTGCGGTGGTTTTTTTATATTCGGAAATCAAAAAACGACAACTATGTTAACAGGAGTACTATTTGCGTTGCTTTCAGCAGTTTTATTAGGAGTTTATGCGCTTCCATCGAAATATACCAAAGGCTTTGCTTGGGAAAATACTTGGGGCGGCTTCTTTTTCTTTGGAATGTTTGTTATACCCTTAATCGTTACTTTTTCTTTGGTCAATGACTTATGGGGAATTTACGCACAAATTTCAGGTTGGGTATTTCCGACGATGTTTGCCCTGAGTTTTTGTTGGGGTATTGGTAATATGCTTTGGGGCTATAGTATTAATTCTATAGGGATGGCATTAGCTTTTAGTCTATTTTTAGGAGTAATAACCTCTATAGATACCATACTACCTTTAATTTTAGTCCCCGAAGGCCAAGAAAGTGTTATTGGTACCAAAGTTGGTAATGTTATGCTTATGGGGATTGCTACCATTGTTTTTGGTATAGCATTAAATGGTTATGCAGGAATATTAAGAGATAAAAGCAAAGGTTCAGGCGATGTAGCTAAGGACACCAAAACAATACGTCAAGGTATTTTATTTTGTGTATTAGGAGCAATTTGTGCTGCTGGTTTCAATTTGTCGTATCACACAGGGAATAACTTAGGGAGAATAGGAGAGGTGGCAGAATTACAATTTGGTAATGAACCTTGGATTGCACGTTTAGCCGTATTACTTCCTATTTTTATGGGAGCTACACTGTCTACAATGATTTTTTATAGTTACCGGCTTACCAAAAATAAAACTTGGGGTAACTTTAAAAAAGTTGGAGCCACTACAGCGATTATTTTGGTAATATTAATGGCTGTTTTTCATGATGCAGCATTGGTAATATATGGTTTAGCAGCTTATCATTTAGGAGAGTTAGGAACTTCTGTTGGCTTTGCCATTTTAGAAACGGGTGCTATAATGGTGGCTACAGTAAATGGAATTCTTACCAAAGAATGGAAAGGGGCCTCTAAAAAAAGTAAACTCTTACTCGGAGTAAGCTTAGCGATTTTAATTATCGGTGTTTTAATTATTGCTAGTGGCAATTATATGAAAATAAATGAAGCAACTACAGTAATTGCTTTGTCTCAATAATATAATTTTTTCAAGCAAGTTCTTTCATTTAATAAAATGATTATATTTAAACACTAACTAATAAAAACTAAAAAATGAATTGGTATTTAAAAGTATTAAAGCAGTACGCTGATTTCGATGGTAGAGCAAGAAGAAAAGAATTTTGGATGTTTGCACTATTCAACTTAATAATTTCTTATGCTCTTTTTGGAATTTTTGCTGCTATTGGCTCTGCAATAGATAACCCAAGTATTATGTTTGTGTCTTACATATATAGTTTAGGGGTGTTAATACCAAATATAGCGGTAACCGTTAGAAGACTTCACGATATAGGAAAAAGTGGATGGTATATCCTAATATCATTAATTCCACTTGTAGGTGCAATTTTATTGATTGTGTGGTTGTGTAAAGATTCTGAGCCTGGAACTAATGAATACGGTCCGAACCCGAAAGATCCTGATACAGAGTTAAACGATATAGGAGCAAGTCAACTTTAAAGGCTTTTTCTTCCTAGAAAAAGAGGATGTCTAAAAAGTATATCATAAACGAAGGCTGAGCGTTAGTCGAAGCCTGTAGATGAGCTGATAATCAAACCACATTTCGGCTTCGCTCAATGTTCGTTTAGAGGATTTTCAGCTTTTTAGACAGCCTCGACGCTATTTTATCTTTCTGAAAATATTATAATTTTAATAAATCATTTCCTAGTCAACTGCTTTAAATTAATCCAAACTAAGCTTAATATCACAGGAAAGA
>JAHDEF010000249.1 GCA_020628975.1 Aquimarina sp.
GCAGAATAATCTTTTAATGTACAATAGTCTATTTCCTTAGGAACAACTTTGCTACGTTTTGACGTCATATCGATATTAGAAAACTCGTACTTCAACGTCTTTTCTAGTGTGAAATTTTTGAAAGCAAAGGTGCGCTTGTAATTGATTTGACTTTGATAATTGGGCGAAGGGGGATCACCATCGAACATGGCTTGACAAATATCGGTACCCTCGGCACTTAAAGCTATATCAAAACTATCCGTAGCGCTACACATAGCAAACATAAATCCGCCGCCAATAACGTAATCGCGAATTTTCTTTGCGACCGCTAATTTAGATTGTGAAACTTTTTCAAAACCTAAAGAAGTTGCTAGTGCTTCTTGACGCTTTTTTTCTGCAATATACCAAGCTGCGGAACTGTAATTCTTGTAAAACTTTCCGTATTGACCTGTAAAGTCTTCATGGTGCAAATGCAGCCAATCATAAACAATTAATTCATCATTCAACACTTGAGTATCGTAAACGGTATCGTAAGGAATTTCAGCAAAACTCAACACCATAGTAACCGCATCATCCCAAGGCTGCTTGCCATCTGGAGAGTACACCGCAATTTTTGGAGCTTTTTCTAACACAATGGCCTCCATATTTTGAGAAGGACTACTAATGTCTTTTAAAATACTTGCCGTTTCTCCATCAGACAATAATTCATAAGAAACCCCTCTGATTTTGCATTCTTTTTCCGTAGCTGCTTCGAATGGAAGTAGAAAAGAACCACCACGATAATTTAATAGCCACTTGGCTTTCTGTTGTTTCTGAATTACCCAATACGTGATGCCATACGCTTTCAAATGATTGTGTTGGCTTTCTTCATCCATAGGAAGAAGTATATAATCAGCTTTAGCGATCGTACAACTTAGCGCAAATAAAAACAGAAAAAAACTTTTTAACATACAGTAATTTAATTTCTTACAAGTGAAGGTAATTAAAAGCCTTTAAAACAAAAAATCTTACATTAACAGTAAGATTTTTTGTTTTATTAGTATTCTGTTGCTTCTATAAAATAAAAACACACCTAAAATTTTTTTCAATTAAAAAGGAACATCATCATCAGGTAATAGCCCTGCTGTAGTACTAAAACTACTACCAAAAGCGTCATTAGGGTCAGCCGTAGGTGTTGCTGAATCTGATTCAAACGGATTGTCGTTTAATTTCGATTGAAATTCAACAGGTACATTAAACTCTTCTAGGTTATCGAACTTACCTAATTCTCCAACGAATTTTAATCGAATATTTTCTAAACCACCATTACGGTGCTTTGCTACAATAAATTCACCTTGACCTTTGGTTGGTGCTGCTTCATCATCATCCCATTCATCAATTTTATAATATTCTGGTCGATAAATAAAAGAAACAATATCGGCATCCTGCTCGATGGCTCCAGATTCACGAAGATCAGAAAGTAATGGACGTTTTGAACCACCTCGACTTTCTACGGCACGCGATAACTGAGATAAGGCAATTACAGGTACATCTAATTCTTTTGCTAATGCCTTTAAATTTCGAGAAATTAATGAAATTTCTTGTTCACGATTTCCGTTTTTCCCAGCTCCACCAGCCGTCATTAACTGCAAATAATCGATCATAATCATTTTTATACCATGCTGTGATGATAAACGGCGAGCTTTAGCTCTTAAATCAAAAATAGAAAGTGATGGCGTATCATCGATAAATAAAGGCGCTTTTTCAAGGTCTTTTACTTTTACGTTTAACTGCTCCCATTCGTATTTTTCCAACTTACCCGTACGTAACTTTTCAGAAGATAAACCTGTTTCCGAAGAAATTAAACGTGTAATTAACTGTACCGATGCCATTTCTAAAGAAAAGAACGCTACTGGTATATTTTGACCTACCGCAATGTTACGCGCCATAGATAAGGTTAAAGCTGTTTTACCCATACCTGGTCGTGCTGCAATAATAATTAAATCGGTGGGCTGCCAGCCAGAGGTCAAATCATCTAGCTTTGTAAAACCTGATGGAATTCCACTCATCCCTTCTTGATTGGCAATTTCTTCAATCTTCTTTTTTGCCTGTGTTACTAAACTTTGTGCGGTTTCAGAAGAACGTTTAATGTTTCCCTGAGTTACTTCATATAGCTTAGATTCGGCATTATCTAACAAATCAAAAACATCGGTACCTTCATCATAGGCCTCTTCTATAATTTCATTGGAAAGTTTAATTAAACTTCTTTGAATGTACTTTTGAAGTATGATTCGAGCATGAAATTCGATGTGGGCTGAAGAAGCTACTTTTTGAGTTAATTGAATCAAATAAAATTCACCCCCAATTTGTTCTAACTTTTTGTTAGTTTTTAAGCGATTTGCAACGGTTAATAAATCAATTGCACTTGAATCTTCAAATAACTGAACTATTGCCTCGAAAATATATTGATGAGCTGTTTTATAAAAAACATCAGGATTTAAAATATCGATAACCTCATCAATTCCTTTTTTATCGATCATCATTGCTCCTAACACCACCTCTTCTAAATCAACGGCTTGTGGAGGTATTTTACCTTTTTGTAATGTAACTATATTAGTTTTCGAAGGTGTTACATTTTCAATCGGTCGTACATTTTCCATGCTTCGAATGTAAATAAATTGTTAGTTGAAGTATCATTTTTTAACCACTATAATATTCACCTCCAATTGTGAATAAAGTGATGATAACC
>JAHDEF010000017.1 GCA_020628975.1 Aquimarina sp.
TAGTTGAAAGACAAGCTTTCGAAAATGCTGTTGAGCATGAATACAACAGAACAACTACCTTAATAGGTTCTGCAGTCTTGAAAATAAATCCTGATCACAAACTAAAATATACTTCCCTGTATATAAATGACGCCACTGATGAAATAGGGTACTTTGGCTTAGATGGAAATGGAAGAAATCGTGAAGCTAGAATAGATACTGATAAAGGTTTCTTTATCTCAAATTCTCAATTTGACCAAAATACTATTATAGTGAATCAATTAATCGGTGAGAGTAGCATAAACGACAAACTTACTTTCGATTGGGGAATAGGTTATAATAAAGTATTTGCAAGACAACCAGACAGAAAAAGATTTGTTTTTGAACAATTTGATTCCTTATTGGATAATGACCCAACTACTAATGCTACATTTTTCAATAATACACGTTTTGATAATCAACGTTATTTTCAAGATATTGTAGACGATGAATGGAATGCTCGTGCTGAGTTGAACTATGAATTAAATGAATATATCAATTTTGATTTAGGATTCAATTTCAGAAATAAAGAAAGAGAATTTAGTAATATTAGATACGGATATGACTTTGCTAGTGATCGAATTGAAACCTCATCAGTAACCAACTTAAACGGGATTATAAATGCTGATAACTTTAATACTGGACTTTATGAAATAGCAGTATTCAATGGCTTAGATCCTTTGGCACCGACCAGAAACGCTCCTGGTCTTCCTGAAAATTCATATACAGGTGAGTTAAATGCAATTGCTGCTTATTTGAATACAAAAATTAAAGTTAATGATAAGCTATCATTAGTTCCAGCACTAAGAATTGAGGACTTTAATCAACAGATTGTATATGATGCTATAAATTTAAGTCCAAATGATCCAGGGTTTCAAGAAGCAAATGAAATCTTCTTTTTACCAAGTTTAAACATTAAGTATACTGCTTTTGATAATGCAAATGTTCGTTTATCAGGAAGTAGAACCGTTTCCAATCCAGAATTCAAAGAAGTAGCTCCATATATTTATGAAGATGTAACTACAAGAGTTGGTGGAAATCCCGATTTGTTAGGAGAAACAGCATTTTCGGACATTTATAATGTTGACGCAAAATTTGAATATTTCCCTTCACCTGGTGAATTATTTTCATTAGCTGTTTATGGAAAACAAATTAATGACCCTGTAAATAAAGTAATTACTAGTGATGCAACTGGGGTACAACGTTTCTTTAGAACTGGAGATAAAGCTGAAGTTATTGGTTTAGAAATAGAAGCCAGAAAAAATCTTATTAGTAAGGATAACGAAGCCATTTTAACAGGGGGGTTAAATGTTTCATTAACTAAAACGGAGCAAGATTTAAAAACAGTGAATGCTCAAAGTCCTGGAGGTTTTAATACTTCATTTGGGAATAAAACTTCTGACGAATTACAAGGGGCTTCTCCATGGATTATCAATGCTGATCTTACTTATAAGCCTAATTTAGGAGATTACAAACCTCAAATTACTTTAGTATACTCTCAATCATCAGACCGAATAGATGCTTTAGGAGCTGGTAATCTAGGAAATATCGTAGAAAAATCAGTACCATTTTTAGACTTTGTCTTTAAAAGTTCATTTACTGAAAATCTAAGTATGAGCTTAGCTATTAAAAATATCCTAAATCAAAATTTAGATTTCGTTAGAGAAGATACACCTCAAGGTGATGTGATTACTAGTAGATACAAGCAAGGTTTGGATATAGGAGTAAATTTTAAATATAACTTTTAATTAATAATCAACTCAAAAATGAAAAATTACAAATTTTTATTATCTAGCTTAATAGCTGTAGGAACACTTTTTGTTAGTTGTTCAGACGATGACAATGCCCCAGTTGTTATTAACAATGGAAATGAAAGTATTATACTTCCTGAGGGCGCAGTGGCAATTGGATGTACATTATGATTTAGATTTAGTAGCAGGTATATGTACTTACCGAGGCTTTATTTGTACCTAACGATATTACATTATCAATGGCAGCAGGAACTAAAGTAGAAGCTTTAGTGAGCGATGATATTTTTATTGCTGTGCAACAAGGTGGAAACATAGAGGCTAATGGTACTGCAGCAAATCCAATTGTTTTGACATCATTTAGAACTAATGCTCAAGCTGGTGATTGGGGTGGACTTATCGTACTAGGTAAAGCACCAATCAATTCAGTTGCAAATTTAGCAACACAAACATCTACTTCTGAGATAGGAAACTTACCTTATGGAGGAAATGATGAAGATGATGATTCTGGAACTATTCGTTACGTACGTGTAGAATATTCTGGTGGTAGTGCTTCAGGATCTCAAGAAAATAACGGATTCTCTTTTTATGGGGTAGGAAGAGGAACAAATGTAGAATTTATCCAAGCATACGAAGGTGCTGATGATGGTGTAGAATTTTTTGGAGGTACAGTTAATGCAAGTAATATTGTAGTAACAAATTGTGAGGATGATTCTGTTGACTGGACTGAAGGTTTTTCAGGTGTTTTAACGGACGTTTACATTAGCCATGGTTCTGATCATGATAAAGGAATAGAAGCTGATGGATTTAATACTGATTTAGGAAACTTATCTAGCCCTGCTTTTTTCTCTGCTCCAACAGTGACTAACTTAACGATTGATGGATCTAGTGATACTGACGATGAAGCTATTCGTTTGAGAGCTGGTACTAGAGCTACTTTCAATAATGTAGTTATAAATAATTTCGAAGAAGGATTTGATTTAGACGATGCTGAAACTGGTGTAGGTGTTACTGCTGATGAGACCAATATTAACGGAATCGTTTTCAATAACGTTACTACTAACTTGAAAAATGACACTGGAGCAACTTTTACAGAAGCTGACGTGATTTCTAATGAAGGAACGGCAACCGGAACAGCATTTAGTACTTGGGGCGCTGGATGGACTGTTGAATAACATAATTTCTAATAAAACACTAAAAACCGCTCCAAGTGAGCGGTTTTTTTATGCCCATAACTTTGTACTTTTGCTTTATGCAAAAAAACATTTTTAGCATTTCTTCTGAAAAAGACTTTCAAGAAACAGCACTTGAAGTTTTCAAATACCAATATCAAAACAACAAGGTATACCAACGCTATTGCAACCTTTTAGGGAAGTCAAAAAAAACGGTAAAAGCGATAGAAGAAATTCCTTTTTTGCCTATCAAGTTTTTTAAAACTAACACAATAATAAGTACAGAACAGACGGAAGAAATTATATTTTCTAGTAGTGGTACGACTGGTAGTATAACCAGCAAACACTATGTGAATGATTTATCCGTATACGAACAAAGCTATTTAGAAGCTTTTAAACTATTTTATGGCGACATTACGGAGTATTGTGTGCTGGCACTATTACCTTCTTATCTAGAGCGTAAAGGTTCTTCCTTAATCTATATGGTAGAAGATCTTATTCAACGATCGAATCATAGCGAAAGTGGTTTTTATTTGAATAATCACCAAGAATTGAGTGATACGCTTCTCAAACTTGATAAAGAAGGACAAAAAGTATTGCTAATAGGGGTTTCTTTTGCATTACTTGACTTTATAAAACTTTATACTTTCAACCTTAAAAATACTACCGTAATGGAAACTGGCGGTATGAAAGGAAGAAGAAAAGAAATAACAAGATTTGAACTACATCACTTACTAAAAGAAGGTTTTGGCGTATCTGAAATTCATAGTGAATACGGTATGACCGAATTACTTTCACAAGCATATAGCCTAGGAAATGGTATTTTTCAATCTCCGCCTTGGATGAAAATTCTGACTCGAAATACTGAAAACCCATTAGAAATTATTCCAAACACTAAAACCGGAGGGCTTAACGTTATTGACCTGGCTAATTACCATTCCTGTAGTTTTATTGCGACACAAGATTTGGGTAAAGTGCATGATTTTGATCGTTTTGAAGTACTCGGTCGTTTCGATAATAGCGATATTCGAGGGTGTAATTTGATGTCTATACAATAAATTCAACTTATTTATCGGTATTTAAGCTTCTTAAAAACAACATTTTAACTATTTTTTAAACGATAAAATGCAATTTTTTATGGTCAACGTGTAATTTGAACGGTTTTTCTTGTTAAATTTAAAGAACCAAATTTACAAACCCCATGATATCAACCTCTAAGACTTCGCTTCCGAAAATGATTTGCTCTATCCTAGGACATCGTTTTATGAGATCAAAACAAATTACCACTCATATTAAAGAATATAAATGTGATTGTTGTGGCAAAGAAGTGACCACTCACACGAATGGAAATGTGGTACCACTAACCGAAGACCTAAAAGTAATTCATCAGGGATTAGAGCAATTAGTATTAAGACGCTCTCGAAAAAAAGCTAGGCGTTTAAAAGCAACCGCTTAATTTTCTGATAACGCATTCCAACCTCTCGCCTTTATTTCCACTTTAGTATTCCCTCGAGTAACTAAATAAATTCCATTATTTTCAGGGGTGATATGACCAATTACCGTTAAGCTTGGATTGGCTTTTATTTTATTAAAATCTTCCTGTTTTATCGTAAATAAAAGTTCGTAGTCTTCGCCTCCACTTAAGGCAATAGTAGTACTATCTAGCTCAAATTCTTCACAAGTAGCAATAACTGTAGGGTCTAGAGGAATTTTATCCTCGTAAAGTGTAGCCCCCACTTTTGACGATTTACAGATATGCATAATTTCTGAAGAAAGTCCATCGCTTACATCGATCATACTTGTGGGTTGTACATCAAGTTCATTTAGAAGCTCTATGACATCTTTTCTCGCTTCTGGTTTTAATTGACGTTCAACAATATAAGTATAGGGATCTAAATCGGGTTGATTATTTGGGTTTACTTTAAATACTTCATTTTCTCTTTCAAGTACTTGCAACCCCAAGTAAGCCCCGCCAATATCACCACTTAACACCACAAGATCATTATCTTTAGCCCCATCGCGATAAACAATATTCTCCTTTTTGGCATGTCCTAAAGCCGTAATACTAATTAATAAGCCTTTTTGTGAAGAAGTGGTATCACCACCAATAACATCAATATTATATATTTTGGCTGCAGTACGTATTCCTGCATATAGTTCTTCCAGCGCTTCTAGAGGAAAACGATTGCTAACCGCTATAGATACCGTAATTTGTTTAGGAATAGCATTCATAGCATATACATCCGAAAGATTTACCATAACAGATTTATACCCCAAGTGTTTCAAAGGAACATATGATAGGTCAAAGTGAACACCTTCTACCAATAAATCAGTAGTAATTACACATTGTTGATCACCAAAATCAACTACAGCAGCATCATCACCAATACTTTTAAGAGTGCTTTCATGTTTGATATCAAAATGTTGTGTCAAATGTTCAATCAATCCGAATTCTCCTAAATCCGATAAAGCTGTTCTCTTAGGTTGCTTGTCTTCTATCATACTGCAAAAATAAGTATTCCGTTCAAACCGCGTATATGTTTTTGGGTAGAAGGTTGAAGGCTGAGGGAAGGAAATGACATAAAGGGTGAGTACGTCGACTTAGCTCGGTATAAATTAAAGTCGAACCCTGTATGGATGTGTTAAATTTCACAATACCACCCTTCGACTAATCGCTCAGGGTTCGATTGGCACTTAGGAAAAGTGCCTTCTACCTAGCTTGGCAGAAACTAAAGTAGAAGTCTGCCAATAGGTAGGTTAGGATACTTTTTTAGCAAAAAGTACATCCCATACACAAGCAATCTAGTAGAGTTTATGTTTTACAGAACAATTATTGCGTATTATTACTATAATTAGCATTTTCAATAATGTAATTTGCTAGACCAATCGTTTGTTATGATAAAATTTATTGTTTTTGCGCTGTTAATCTTAAACGTATTTGCAGCCTGCAATTCGAAAATCGAGAAAAACAAGCCCAATATTGTATTCCTTTTTACAGATGACCAAACCTATACTACTATTAGAGCTTTAGGCAACGATGAAATCTTCACGCCTAATATGGATAAACTTGTCAAAAATGGAACAAGCTTTACACATACCTATAATATGGGCGCGTGGAGTGGCGCTGTTTGTGCTGCTTCTCGAGCTATGATGATTTCTGGAAGATCGGTGTGGGATGCGAACGAATTTAGACAGCATTGGATAAAAGGAGATTCTATACAACAAACATGGGGGCAATTAATGAAACAGGAAGGCTATGAAACTTATATGACCGGAAAATGGCATGTAAATGCTAAAGCAAACTCGGTTTTTGATCATGTAATTCACGAACGCCCAGGAATGCCTAAAGATGCTTGGGAATTTCGAGAAATGGAGGAGAAGTTTGATCGTATAGAAAAACTAGAGAATGTAGATTTTAGAACGATTCTACCAGTTGGTTATAACCGCCCTAAGGATAAAAACGACAAAACTTGGTTGCCCAATGATCGATCGCAAGGTGGTTTTTGGGAAGGAGGGAAACATTGGAGCGAAGTGTTGGCGGAAGACGCCATAAATTATATAAATACAGCGGCAACAAATGAATCACCTTTCTTTATGTATTTGGCCTTTAATGCCCCTCATGACCCGAGACAAGCACCCGAGGAATTCTTGAAATTATATGATGAAGAAAAAATAACTGTTCCGAAAAATTGGTTGCCCGAATATCCTGATCGTCATTTAATAGGAAACGGAAATCGATTGAGAGATGAAAATCTTGCGCCTTACCCTAGAAGCGCTTATGCCATCAAAACGCACTTAAAGGAATATTACGCAAGTATTTCTCATTTAGATGCTCAGATTGGTAAAATTCTAGCCGCTTTAGAAAAATCGGGTAAAAAAGACAATACCTATATTATACTATCATCAGATCATGGATTGGCTATGGGAAAACATGGTTTTATGGGGAAACAAAACTTATACGATCATAGTATTCGACCTCCATTAGTAATTGTAGGGCCCGATATTCCAAAACAAAAACAAGTGAATGCCGATGTTTATTTGCAAGATGTAATGGCAACCAGTCTTGAATTAGCAGGAGTAGAAAAACCTGACTATGTTTTTTTTAATAGTTTTAAAGATTTAGCTCAAGGAAAACAAGAAAAAAGTCACTATCATCAAATCTATGGAGCGTATCTAAGATTGCAACGCATGATTCGAAAAGATAATTTTAAGCTATTGGTGTATCCAAAAGCACAAAAAGTAAAGTTATTTGATCTGAAAAATGATCCCGATGAAATGCACGATATATCAAAAAAATACCCCAATAAGGTGGAACAACTATTTAAGGACTTAAAGCATTTACAAATAGAAATGAATGATGCTTTGGAATTGGGGGGTTTAGAGAATTATTTAAAAAGTTTATGATCTAAAAATAGTATAGTTTTAGCTTAATTGAAACTAGAAACTATTATTGCGTCATGCTGAATTTATTTCAGCATCTCATTGAGATTATAAAAAATCAATAGGATGCGATTCCTTGTCAAGCAAGGAATGACTAAACAAAAAATTTGCACTAGTAATTGCTGTTAATCAGTTTATTTAAAACATTATGAAAAACATCTTGTACGTTTTATATTTTCTTATTTCTTGTGGGGTTTTTGGGCAAAAAAAAACTACAAAAACTACGAAAACCATAAAAATTAGCACCGATTGGAAATTCATCCAAAAAGATATTCCTGCTGCTGAAAAAATAGATTATAATGATACGTCTTGGGAAAGTGTTAATCTTCCCCATGATTGGAGTATTTCAAAACCTTTTTCTAAAGAAAATCCTTCTTTTTCAAGAGGTGCTTGGTTACCCGCAGGTGTTTCTTATTATCGAAAATCTTTAGATCTACCAACATTGAAAGAAGGGCAAAAAGTCTTTATTTATTTTGAAGGAGCTTATCGTAATGCAGAGGTATGGTGCAATGGTAATTATTTAGGGAAACGACCATCGGGTTATACTTCTTTTGAATATGAAATCACTGATTGTATTCAGCCTGACGGGAAAAACATAATTACCGTAAAATTAGATAACGCTAGTCAGCCGCATTCACGTTGGTATTCGGGGAATGGAATTTATAGAGATGTGTTTCTTAACATTAAAAATGCAGTTTATATACCTACTTGGTCAACTAAAATTACTAGTAAAATCATCGACAATAAAGCTGAAATTCAAGTAACTTCTATATTAAAAAACACTACAAATACACCTCAGCAAGTAAGTTTTGAAACTCATGTAAAAACAGGAAAATACGGCATTGTTTCTAATGCGGTTTCTGTTACAATTCCTGCAAATAGTGAAAAAGCGGTAAAAAATGCTGTTACGATTAACAACCCGACATATTGGGAATTGAATAATCCCCGCTTGTACAATGTAGAAAACTATGTGTTTCAGTCTAAAAAAACACTAGCTCATGAGCAAATTCCAACAGGTATACGAAGCTTAAGATTTGATACTAACGAAGGTTTTTTTCTAAATGGAAAAGCACTAAAAATACAAGGGGTTTGTTTACATCATGGTGCAGGACCACTTGGGGCAGCTGCTAGAAAAACAAGTTACCAACGTCAAATCCGAAAATTGAAAGAAATGGGCGTAAACGCGGTGCGCACAGCTCACAATCCATTTGCTTCAGCATTTTTACATACCTGCGATGAAATGGGAATGCTCGTAATGAATGAAGCTTTCGATGAATGGGGGGTGGCTAAACATCCCGCCACTTTTCGAGAAAATGGTGCTAAAATTCCACTCCCTATAGATTATTACGCAAGTATTTTTAACGAATGGAGTGATCGTGATATGACGGACTTTGTATTGCGAGACCGCAACCATCCATCAGTATTCATGTGGAGTATTGGAAATGAAATCGAACAAATGCATGATGAATCGGGTGTTGTTATAGCGAAACGTTTACAAGATCTTGTACATCAACTTGATGGTACACGACCTGCTACCTGTGGGGTTAATGGTTATGGTTGGAATAAATGGCCACATGAACCAGCCGTATCAGTAATGGATATTCCTGGATATAATTATGCTGATCCCGAAGATTACGATAAAGAACATCAAGATTTTCCTGATAGAAAAATGATCGTGACCGAACATAATTCAGCACAAGCGTTTACCGCCCGAGGTGAATATTACCCTTTTAAAGGAGATAGCTTAGCTTTTCAAGTAGATCTCCCTATTGAACATCCAAATACAAAACGTTTCCTAAAAAATCGTAGGGCTTTTAACCATGGTATGGAAGCTTGGCGTGATGTCGTTAAACGTACTTTTGTAATGGGTAGTTTTATTTGGACTGGCTGGGATTATTTAGGAGAAACTATTCCGTACCCATGGCCTGCAAGATCTTCTTCTTTTGGGGTAATTGATTTGGCTGGATTTCCGAAGGATGGATATTATTACTACGAATCCCAATGGACGAAAAAACCCGTATTGCATATTTTCCCACATTGGAATTGGAAAGGCAATGAAGGCAAACCTATTAAGGTTTATGGTTTTTCAAATCTAGATAAAGTAGAGCTGATTATTAATGGGCAATCATTAGGAAAAAAATCAGTAGATATGATGGCAGGTCACCCTTTAGAATGGCAAGCCATATATCAATCTGGGCAATTAAAAGCTATAGGATATAAAAACGGGCAAGTAGTTCTCGAAAAAATAATTGAGACTACCGGGGTAGCTACTAAAAGCAAAAGTAAGGTGACCGATCAAGGAAATGATGGTATTGCTTATGTAGAAATTGAATTGCTAGATGAAAAATCAAGATATGTACCTACAGCAAATAATTTATTAAAGTTCGAAGCTAAAAATGCAGAAATTATAGGCGTTGCTAACGGAAATAATAGAAGCATTGAACCTTTTGTCGCAAATTATCGAAAAGCCTTCAACGGAAAAGCCCTTGTTGTTTTGAAGAAAAGTAAATTAAACAGAAAAGCTTGGCTAAAAATTACCTCTGAAGGTTTTAGTACGGAAGAAAAAATTTCTTTTTAATTATGTGTATCCGTAATTAGTAATACTATATCCGTTTTCGTCATTCCTTGCTTGACAAGGAATCTCATCCTACTTATTTTTATATCCTTAATGAGATCCTGAAACAAGTTCAGGATGACGTGGTATTTATTATTAGTGATTACGAATATTCAATTTTAATTCGTTGACTGATAAATTTTCAAGAAAGCTTGATCGGCTTTTTCGTTATATAGTTTAAGTAACTCTTTCTTGCCATTGACGCCTAATTGTTCTCTTAAGGTGTTGGAAGCGAGAAGCTGCTTTAGCTTTACTTTAAAATCTTTTTCATCGGTATACACTAATCCACAATTTGAATTTTCTATTAATTCTTTTTGTGCCTTACAAGCAGTCGCCAAAATAGGAATTTGCCCATACATATATTGAAAAAGTTTATTAGCTACTCCTGAATCGTGCTGTGGGTTAACCTCGAAAGGAGCCAAACCAATATTGATTTTTTTCAAGTATGCCGGTAGAAATTTTACGTCACTCCAAGAAATATAGGTAGCAGCATCACCCAAAGAAGCAATTGCATTTTCAAACTGATTTTTATCAGCTTTGTCAATCGGTCCTATAATTAATATATGAAATGCCAATCCCTCCTCTTTTAAGTCTTTAAGCCATGGAAGGATATCAATAATTCCACGTCTTTTAGCAACCACACCAAAATAAAAAAGAGTAGGTACTTCTGAGGTAAAATTAACTTGTAAGTTTGAGGCTTCAAATGCTTCAAAACTTTCCAAATCGGGCATATTAGGATGCACAAACACCCTGTTTCTTACCATAAAGGAATACTTTTCTAGAAGCTCATTTTTAAAGGCATTGCTTAACGTAATCCAATAATCAGCGTACTTGAGATATTCCGCTTCTAACTTTCCCCATTTTTTTGGTGTTACTAAGTATTTGCGCCAACCTTTAGTTGCCCATTGGTATGTGGCAATAGCAGCAGGATAGTTTTCATGTAAATCTAAAGTTAAAGGAATTTCTTTTTTAGATTTTTGAATACCTAATCTACCTGGCTTAGCAAGGTATAAATCATGAACGTGTAAGGTTTCAAGGTTTTCTTCCGTTATGAAATTTGAAATATGCTTTAACCAAAAACGGTTATAAAACGAAAAATTGGTATTTAAAATTACTAGAGCGTTTTTTAAGTTTTCGTTTATGGTAACACGACGTACTTCAAACTTATGATACGTTTTATACGAATCACCAAAATCTAAACACAACACACTTACCTGATGCCCTTGATCTAATAGTAATCTTATCTCTTTTTGAACCCTATGGTCATTATCAAAAGTATTGTCAACAACAACGCCTATACGCATATTAATATTGGTATACGATGGCGTTGATATTCATTCCTGCACCAACACTGGCTAAAATAATTACATCTCCTTTCGCTATGGTATGTGGCGGTAAATTTCCTTTAACAATTAAATCAAATAAGGTTGGAACAGTCGCTACACTACTATTGCCTAGAGTGTTAATGCACATAGGCATAATGCCTTCAGGCATTTCTTTTTCATACAATTCATAAAATCGCGAAACTATGGCTTCGTCCATTTTTTCGTTGGCTTGATGAATTAATATTTTGCTGACTTGGTCAATAGTAAATTCACTTTTATCTAAGCATTCTTTCATCGCTAAAGGCACATTGGTCAATGCGAATTCATATATTTTTCGCCCATACATTTTGATGTACATCGTATCATCGGCTGTTTCTTTATAGCTTTCTCCATTAAACAAAAAATCGGCTTCTTGAAGGGCAAAACTTGCACTATTATGCGTAATTACTCCATTTTTTTCTTCGGTAGCCTCGAGTATCGTTGCCCCTGCTCCATCGGCATAAATCATACTGTCGCGATCGTGATCGTCAACTACACGCGATAAGGTTTCTGCACCAATAACTAAACATTTTTTAGCGATACCTGCTTTGATAAATGCATTGGCTTGTATAACGCCTTCAACCCAACCTGGACATCCGAAAATAAGGTCGTAAGCAATACATTTAGGATTTTTAATACCTAATTTTTGCTTCACTCTTGCAGCTAAACTAGGAATCATATCTGCTTGAGTATGTCCTTTTTTAACGTCTCCAAAATTATGAGCTACAATTATATAATCGATAGTTTCCGTATCAATTTCTGCATCTTCGATAGCATTTTTAGCTGCTAAATGTGCAATTTCAGAAGTGGTTTGTTCGGCTGTAGCATAACGCCTTTCTTCGATCCCCGTAATAGCAACAAATTTCTTGATGATAATTTCATTCTTCTGTTTAAAAGGAGAACCATCAGCATTTAAAAATTCGTGATTTAAAAAAGCCTCGTTAGTAACTTTCTTCTCAGGAATATAGCTTCCAAATCCTGTTATTTTAGCATGTAGCATAAATTCTTTCCATTAAAACGCTTCTAAACAAACGTTATTAAGCCTTACAAAGTTAACAATCCTTAGCAATTTTCAGCTTCATAACTGTAGCTATTGAAAGGGCATTGGTTTTTAAACGTGCACTAACTTCTCCACTAAACAAAATATCTACCGTTTCGTGTAATAAGCTTACCCAAATATCAAGCGCTGTATAAGTTATGGCTTCTTGGTGGTGAATGTGTTGGTGAATTGCTAGTAAATTCTTGGTATAACTTCCTTTATGAAACAAATTATACTCCCAAAAATCAACAATAACAGGCAAATGAGTGGCAAGATCTATAGGCACTACACTTGTAAAGAAATGACCAATTTCATTGTTTGTCATTGCTTTCTCGTAGAAATTTTGAAAAATACATTCTACATCTTTTCTTGTTTCTATATCTCTCAATTCATCATTTTTAGGTCTGTTAATAGCTCAAAAATAAACTAAAGACATTAGTTTTGAGTTTCAATTTAAGCACAAAAATCTTTCTATATTGCCAGCATCACTTTTAGAAATATATAATCTCCTAACAAAAAGACTAAAGCTTGGGTTTTTGATTGTATTTGATTTTTATATAAAATCAAGTATTCATGTGGCGCTGGCAGTATATAGCTTGTTACAAGTTGCGTGTATTGTTTTTCAATTACCTTATGATGAACCCCTTAGTTATACCGTTTTTTACGGAAGTATTGTAGGATACAATGTCATTAAATATGGCGGTTTATGGCTGAATTTTTCTAAAAAAACTCAAAAACGCCCTTATCTTTTTTTAAGTGGAATTTGTTTAATCCTTACGCTATATTACCTGTTACAATTACCGTATAGCACAATTTTCTGCTTAGGTATTGGCTTTGTTTATTCATTACTTTATAGTTTGCCTTTTTACAAAAGCAAAAGCTTACGGGAATTCGCTGGTTTGAAAATTTATATTGTTGCTTTTACTTGGCTAATTTCAAGTACCCTAAGTGCTTTTGTGCATTATGAAGTAGTTTGGTATTTACCGACTTTAATATACACCATTAGTATTTTTATTTGGATCCTTTGCTTGATGATTCCTTTTGAGATTAGAGATACTGACATTGATGCTTCTGCTTTAAAAACATGGCCTCAAAAGTACGGTATTCGTAATACGAAACATATCGGGCTGATATTGATTGGTGCGTTGTGCACTGGTTTGTTTTTGCTGAACATTTATATCACAAAAAAAGCCTTGATTATTCAAGGCTCAATTTATTTGATAACATTAATAAGTATTTATTTTAGCAAGAAAAGTCAGCCCCCTTATTACAGTAGTTTTTGGGTAGAAGCTTTACCAATATTATGGTGGTGCTTACTACTGATTTTTTGAAAAATCTTTAAGTTGTTCTTGAAATTGCTTTTCCAACTCATTCATTTCACTATCCTTTATATAATCTACTTTTTTATCATTTAAGGCTTTTGTAAGCTTGGTATTGTTTTTCGTGTATTTTTGGCACGCTTTACAATACATTAAATGAATAGATAGTTTTACTTTTTCTAGTAAGCTAGCCTCTTTATACTGTGACTTATCACAAACATGATTTGCCTCATCACAAGGGATAAATAAAGAATAGCTTTTTTTTGTAACTGTGTCTTCCATAATTAAAACCAATTTTTTTCCATACAAGCTGCCATTGATGTTCGTGCTCGGTGTATGATCACCCATAGATTAGACGAAGTAATATCAAATTCATTACAAATGGTTTCGGTATCAAAATTGTCGATTGTTTTCATTCTAAAAATCTTCGCTTGCTTTTCGGGAAGCGTTGATAAACATTTATGAATTGCTAATCCCAACTCGTTATTTTCTATATCTGTTTCTGCATTTGAAGCATAAGGATCTGCCACACGCTCTTCTAACCAATCCCCTTCACTTTCTTCCGAAGAGTTATAAGTCATACGCACCTCTGCTTTTCCTTTATTACTATTTATTTTTCTATAGTGATCAATAATTTTTCTCTTCAAAATAGAAACTAACCAAGTACGTTCGGATGCTTTGCCTTCGAAATTCTTCATAGAGCGAAGTCCTGCGAAAAAAGTTTCTTGCACCAAGTCCTTAGCAATCTCTCGGTCATCGACCCTAGAGATCGTATAATTGAAGAGATATCCACTATATTTTTTTATCCATTGATTAGGATCAAGCTGATGCTCTGCCATGATATTTGTGTTAACACTCAAATGTAATTAATTTTAATGAGTCTAAATTATCAGTTTTTTACTTATTTCAACCCTGAACGCTCTAACAATGCATCATTGGTCGGTGTTGCCCCCCTAAAACTTACATAAAGTTTCATAGGATCTTTTGTACCACCTTGAGAAAGTATATTTTCTTTGAAATTTTGAGCTACTTCTTTATTAAAAATTCCTTGAGCTTTAAAGTAACTAAAGGCATCAGCATCTAATACTTCAGCCCATTTATAAGAATAATAACCCGAAGAATATCCGCCTTGAAATATGTGAGCAAATGAAGTGCTCATACAATTTTCAGCTACCTCAGGATATAGTTGCGTATTGCCAAACGCTTTCTTTTCAAAATCTTTTACGGAGACTTGTTGATTTGGTTCATCGGCATGCCAAGCCATATCTAATAATCCGAAACTTACTTGTCTTAATGTTGCCATACCCGCTTGGAAAGTAGCTGCTGCTTTTATTTTTTCTACATATTCGATTGGAAGATTTTCATTGGTTTTATAGTGCTTCGCAAATAATTCTAAAGCTTCTTCTTCGTAACACCAATTCTCCATTATTTGACTTGGAAGCTCTACAAAATCCCAATACACCGAAGTACCTGACAAGCTGGGGTAAGTCGTATTGGCTAACATGCCATGTAGCGCATGACCAAATTCGTGAAATAACGTTGTAACCTCATTAAATGTTAACAAAGAAGGCTTGGTAGCTGTTGGTTTGGTAAAATTACATACAATAGAAACTTGTGGACGCTCGTTTACCCCCGCTTTTATTTGTTGCGATTTGTAGGAAGTCATCCAAGCACCTGCTCTTTTACCTTCACGCGGAAAGAAATCTGTATAGAATAATGATACGTAGTTGCCATCATTATCTGTTACGTCATATACAGTAACTTCATCGTGATACTTTTCTACAGCTTTATTTTCAGTAAAGTTTAAATTGAATAATTTATTTGCCACATCAAAAGCACCTTGCAACACTTTTTCTAATTGAAAATAAGGCTTCAATACCTCATCATCGAAGCTGTATAGCTTTTGTTTTAATTTTTCGCTGTAATAAGCACCATCCCACTTTTCTAGGCGATCGATTTGATCTAATTCCTTAGCAAAATCTTCGAGTTCTGTAAATTCTTTTTTAGCATAAGGAGCAGCCTTTTCTAACAAATCGTTTAAAAATGAAGTAACCGTATCTGCATTTTTTGCCATACGCTCTTCTAAAGTGAAATGTGCATGATTACGAT
This sequence comes from Aquimarina sp., assembly GCA_020628975.1. Lineage (GTDB taxonomy): Bacteria > Bacteroidota > Bacteroidia > Flavobacteriales > Flavobacteriaceae > Aquimarina. Next base: position 15,824 of record JAHDEF010000017.1, read on the forward strand.
ATCCTAATAAGTTGGCACGATCGTATCGTAACTTTACAATATCTTTAATTAGTTGCTCGTTGTTGTTTTTGTTGTTTTGAAAGCCTTTTTTACCAAATGCTATAGAAAGTTTTTTACGCAAATTTCTATTTGCTGCGTATTGCATAAATGGTATGTAGCTTGGGTAATCGAGGGTAATTAGCCAACCGTTTTTCCCTTTACTTTCTGCTAGCTGTTTTGCTGCTTCAATTGCGCCTTCTGGTAAACCTTTTAAATCTTCTTCATTAGTCAATAGCATTTCAAACGCGTTAGTGTCGGCTAGAATATTCTGCCCAAATTGCAGTGATTTTTGCGAAAGCTGTTTATCTATTTCTCGTAAGTTCTCTTTTTTTGCGTCCGATAATAAAGCGCCATTTCTTGTAAATGATTTATAGTGCTTTTCTAACAATCGTTTTTGTTCGCCCTGTAAATTTTCGAATTCATTTTCATACACTTCTTTTACTTTTAGAAATAAAGATTCATTAAGTGTTATATCATTTCCAAATTCGGAAAGTAACGGAGAAACTTCTTGTGCTATTTGTTGAATTTCATCATTGGTTTCTGCACTATTTAAATTAAAAAAAATACTAGTGACTTTTGCTAAATGCGCACCTGAAAACTCCAAAGCTTCGATAGTATTACTATAACTAGGCTTTTCTGAATTTTTTACAATGTTGTCTATTTCTTCTTTAGAAACTACAATCAATTTTTTTATAGCTTCTAAATAGTGTTCATTTTTAAGTTGTTCGAACGGGGGTATGTTAAAATCCTCTAATAAAGGGTTATTCATAATTACAAATATTATAGAGTATAAATATATAGACTGACTTGAAGCTAAGCCTATAAAAATAAATTTTATTTTAATTCGATACCTAAAACTTAAAATGCCCTTTAATCGCTCTAAAGTTAGTTTTAACGACTAAAAATGCATTTCATCGATTTTATGAAAGTATTTTACTATGTCAAATCATATAAGCCTAATAACAGCGTTATATTTGTGTCATCTTATAGTTTAGAGTGTGAATATTTAAGTTGGTTACTTTTTCATTAATTGTAAGATGAT
>JAHDEF010000250.1:0-1882 GCA_020628975.1 Aquimarina sp.
GATTCTTTTGAATATTCACCGTCTGGAATATTTTCTAATCGAATACAACCCTGAAAAGGATGATTTTCTTCCGTGATGTAGGAGAAAGTCTGGGCATGTGCTGGAAAAGTAAATGCTAAAATGAATAGGCAGACAAACAAACTTTGAGACAAAGCTTTTAGGTGATTAATCATAAGATTAGTTTTTATCTGCCTATTCATAGCTGTTATTATTTTCCAAGTAACTTGACAATGTTAGAATAATCAAAATTAGGATAATGGGACACAGTTACGACAGATTTGGCGACTAGAAACGGATAAAAATCAGTAAAAATCAGTCGTATCTGTTTAATTCGTGTCCTATTTCATTTTATTTCTTTCAATATCAAATATCGAGTATCTAGAATCGAACATCATCTTTAATTATTGATAATTCTAAGGAACATGTGAAGAATAAGTTATAACAAAGGTTGATAATTATTTTTTCTTTAGTCAAGGCGAAAAGCACAGTCGATGCACCGCATCGACGAGCATTTTCAACGATGAGTAAAGTAAAAAGAAACTCAAAACTGTTATAAGTTATTTTTTACATATTCCTAAGCTACTTACCTATAATTTACAACCATCGATTATTTTGGGTAAATAGATCTAAATCACCATTAGCTTTTCGCTGTAACATTAAAAATTGAGTATCCGATAATTTAGCCAATTGCTGTACATTAGCAAAAGGTAAATTAATAAATTCAATACCTGCAGTTCCCGAACGTTCAGCTACTCTTTCGGTCAAGAAAGCATTAAAATTAGCAATATCATCTACTTTTATTTTCATTACAGCCCTAGACGAATTGGCCATTAATAAGTAAGATTTTCCTTCTTTTTCCATTTGAATAATATCCAAAGGAGTATTCCAATTACCTAATTCTGCTACTGTATTTCCTTTAGTATGGGTTCCTGCTTTTAACTCATCCATTGGAAAAACGACTAAAGGAGTACAAGTATATCCTGCCACTAAATTTGTTTTTCCATTAATGTCTATAGGTAAAAAAGTTTTTATCGGTGCATGTGTTTCATATTTACCATGAGCAGCATGATAGATTTCTAAAGAAGTATGCATTTGGTCTTTATGGAAAGGAAATGGAATACTTCGGAAAGTAGAAGCGAACGCTTCATTTGACAAACCTGAAACCATCACTTTCCCATCATGGTAATTTAAGTCAGAAATAGCAGCATTTCGCATACTACGACCTCTTCTATCCTTAGCGTCTGCTGCAATAGGATTATTTAATCCAATATTCGAATGGTTTACTTCGGTTAGGGGAACATGACTAATCGTTTCGCCATCACTTTTCATCAATACGGGGGTCCCATTACTATGATGTACGGCTAAGTAAATCATTTTAGAAATGGGATTAATGGCCATATCTTGAATTTTAATTTGGTCAGCAGTTGTACCTAATAAGGCAGCAATTTGCTCGTCGACCTTTTTTAAATTAATTGACTTAGGCGCTTTAGCTTCGGTATTATCTTTCGTATCAATTGCCGTAATCATGGCACTTTTTGAGTCTCCCACAAATAGAATGCCTTCGGGACCAAAAGCAATACTATTCATGGATTGAATAGCTGGATTACCAACAGTAAAATTTGCAGTTAATGGCGAGCTACCATCATTTGCAGATAAATTAATGGTGAAAAAAGACAGCAAGAAGAGTAGTAGGATGTTCAATTTTTTCATAATGTAAATATTGGTTAGCAATTAAATTGTTCAAAATAGCTGAAATCAAGTCTTGAAAGGCACTTTTTATGCCCGAAGGATAAATTTTAAACATACTCTAAACCTGATAGTCCAAACAAAGTTTAAATTTCAACAGCTTCTAAATTAATTTCTATTACTTTAATTATTAAGA
>JAHDEF010000250.1:1892-2688 GCA_020628975.1 Aquimarina sp.
AATTCCGTTAATGAAAAATATAAATAAACTTTTGAATCAGTGTAATTATTAAGAATTTAGGAAAGAAAATAGGGATAATGCTTGGGAAAAGACCAAAATTAGATGGTATAAAAATGCATTATTTGATAAATCCGGGGGTTTAGTGTAATATAATTAGAGGAAAAGAAGTTTAAGAAGTTGTTTAAGAATGTATAAAATAGTGAAGCAAATAGGGGAGAAGTGATAAATTTTCGTTTTAGTATAAAGTAAGACAAACTTTTCTCAATGCTATATTATTATAATTAGGAAATGTGCTTACAATACGGTTTTACAGACCTGAAATAAATTTTAAAACCATTTCTCATTTAAAAATCAATTTATTATCCTTCAACTATTGCAAAAATATCGTTTGCCTTTAGGCATTATGTTAGCACTTCTAGTAGCTAATGCAATTTTATGGAAAGACTTGCATCAGTTATTTGTGCATAAACACGATATGGTGCATTGCGAAAGGCTCGCAAACACATATACATGGGGAGGAATACCTTACAGCGCCATGTTTGGTTTGTGGTTTTCAATTCTCTTCTGCAACAAAAGTTGAATTCAAACTTCATTTGAGCAGAAATATTTTCCACTTATCAATTCCTCCAATCGCTCAAACAACCTTTATTGGAGTTGGTATAAATAATGTATTCTTCCCTCGCGGTCCACCTCATTTACTTGCTTAATCTTTTCTGTTATACACAAATTTTAATTTTTTATTTAAGTAACGAGTAAAGAATAACATGAACATTTCCTAGATAATCTTTCGAGCCAA
>JAHDEF010000251.1 GCA_020628975.1 Aquimarina sp.
ACTTATTGCTTTAGCTGGTAACGTTGAACTTTACGAAGATCAGGTTGATTTATTAGACGAAGCGGTTGTTAACTATCGAACTTTATTAAATGCAGAAGAAAGAAAGTTTGGTATTGGTGAAAGCTCTTTATTTTTAATTAACTCACGAGAACAAAAATTGATCGATGCACAGTTAAAACAGAATAATGTTGATTTAAAATTAAACGCCATAAAAGCGATTCTATATAATAGCTTGGGCTTTTAATAGCTTCGACATTAATACGCTTCATTCACACTTTTATTTCTATTTTTATCGTGCTTAAATAAAAGTTATGAGTACTACAGATCAATTTAAACAGCATATAAACGAAGGTTATACCTTTAAAGGCGATTTTATCCCTCTTGGTGGCGCTATGTTAAACGAAGAAGTGCTTGGCGACGCTACTGTAAAAATTCCTTTAAAAACGCTAAACCGCCACGGGTTGATAGCTGGTGCTACAGGAACTGGTAAAACCAAAACATTACAAGTATTAGCTGAAAATTTAAGCAATCAAGGGATTCCTGTATTATTGATGGATTTGAAAGGTGACTTAAGCGGCTTGGCACAACCAAGCCCAGGCCATCCTAAAATTGATGAACGTCACGAGAAAATTAATATTCCTTTCACCGCCAGCAGCTTTCCTGTTGAAATATTAACCTTATCTGAACAATCGGGTACGCGCCTTCGAGCAACAGTTAGCGAATTTGGCCCCGTTCTTTTATCAAGAATCCTTAAAGTTACGGAAACACAAGCCGGAATATTAGCCATAATTTTCAAGTATTGTGATGACAATGAACTTCCGTTAGTTGACTTAGCCGATCTTAAGAAAGTATTGCAATATGCGACTTCGGAAGGGCGTGAAGAAATTCAGGAAGCTTATGGTAGTATTTCAAAAACTTCTACAGGTTCAATAATTCGAAAAATCATTGAAATTGAACAACAGGGAGGCGATTTGTTCTTCGGTGAACGCTCTTTTGAAATTAATGACCTTATGCGACATGATGATCAAGGTCGCGGTTTTGTAAATATCATTCGACTTACTGACATTCAAGATAAACCCAAGTTGTTTTCCACTTTTATGTTAAGCCTACTTGCTGAAATTTATAGCACCTTACCCGAACAAGGCGACAGCGATCGCCCCGAATTGGTACTTTTTATAGATGAAGCGCATTTAATTTTTAAACAAGCCTCGAGTGCTTTGCTAGATCAAATTGAAAATATTGTCAAATTGATTCGATCGAAAGGAGTTGGTTTGTACTTTGTTACTCAAAACCCTACCGATGTACCCGATGGCGTACTAGGGCAATTAGGGCTTAAAATTCAACATGCACTAAGAGCATTTACTGCAAAAGATAGAAAAGCCATAAAGCTAACGGCTGAAAACTACCCTATTTCTGAATTTTACGATACGGCAGAAGTGTTGACTTCACTTGGTATTGGCGAAGCATTAGTATCTGTATTAGACGAAAAGGGGCGACCTACTCCACTCGCTAAAACGATGCTTAGGGCCCCTATGAGTCGTATGGATATTCTAACCAAATCGGAACTTAAGGAATTGACAGCTACTTCTAAACTAGCTTCTAAATACAATGAAAGTATAGATAAAGAAAGTGCTTTCGAAATTCTGAATGACAAAATAAAAAAAGCTACGGCTGATGAAGCCAAAGCAGCTGCTGAAAATGATCGTAAAAAACTGAATAGACGTTCTACATCAAACAGAAGAACAAATTCTAACCCTACTCAAAAAGCTATCGTAAAAGTGTTAACTAGTGCCACATTTATTAGGGGTGCCTTAGGAATATTGAATAAAATACTGCGTTAATACTATATAATATTAGCATATTTGCGTTTTAATTCTTCTTGAATACAGAAGAAAAGATAACTAGCGATTATACGTTTATGAAAAAAATCACTTTAAAAATAACCTGCATTCTTTCGTTTCTAGCTTTATTAAATTGTAGCACTAAAGTTGATCCTTTTGAAATGGGGAAAGACTATATAGGGAATTTAACTAAGGAAACCACCGTTAATACCATCGAAACTACTTTCGCAAACGATTCTGTAGTAAAACGCATAGCTGGCGATGAATTTATTGGCACTAGCAATGAAATTAATATTTACGAAAAAGGAGGTAAACATCTTTTAATTTTAGAAGCTACTGAAGAATTCGATACTACCGCTACTGTAAAAACAATACAAGTAATAGATCCTAGGTTTAAAACCAACAAGGGTTTATCCGTGAACAGTACTTTTAAAGATATAAAAGATAATTATACCATTTCTAAAATTACAAATACCTTTAGCAATATAATTATCGATATTAAAGAAATTGGTGCTTTTGTAACCATTAGCAAAAAAGAACTTCCAAGCGAACTACAGTATGATAGCGATACTACCATCGAAGCTTCGCAAATTCCCGATACTGCAAAAATCAAATATTTTTGGCTGCATTGGTAAATATTTTGAGCATTCAAGAAAGTTTAAAAAATACAATGCCGTTTGTATTAGTAAAATAATCTATTTCTGAATAAGCGATTTTTTGTTTTACCCTATGTCGCCTAAAAATCATGAGACTGTCTAAAAAGTAACATAAACGAAGGCTGAGCGATAGCCGAAGCCTGTTAATTAATTGATAATCAAATTACATTTCGACTTCGCT
>JAHDEF010000252.1 GCA_020628975.1 Aquimarina sp.
AATGCAAAACGGTTTGGTAATGTTGTTGCCACACGGTTATGAGGGTCAAGGGGCTGAGCATTCTTCTGCGAGAATGGAACGTTACTTACAGTTATGTGCAAAAGACAATATGTTTGTTGCCGATGTAACTACGCCAGCAAACTTATTTCACTTGCTAAGACGCCAAATGAAAGCGGAATATCGTAAGCCATTAATTGTGTTTACTCCTAAAAGTTTATTGCGTCACCCTAAAGTAGTATCTACCAAAGAGGAATTGGCTACAGGTAGCTTCCAATTGTTAATTGATGATGCTGATGCGCAAGCTAAAAAAGTAAAAAGTGTCGTATTCTGTTTCGGTAAGTTTTATTACGATTTATTAGATCAAAAAGAAAAGCTTGGGCGCGATGACGTAGCTTTAGTGCGTATTGAGCAATTATTTCCACTTCCTGTGGAACAAATGAACGATGTGTTGGCTAAGTATAAAGATGCCAACGATTTTGTTTTCGCGCAAGAAGAACCAAGGAATATGGGGGCAATGTCTCATATCCTAATGCATTACGATAAGGCAACCAGTTTCCGTTATGCGACAAGACGCCCTTACGGGGCACCTGCAGCAGGAAGTGCTACAAGGTCTAAACGTAGACATCAGCAAGTAATTGATTATGTTTTTGATAAAACAAAAAACAATCAACGTTAGAAATAGAATATAATTAAGAAAAAAATAAAAACTTACCCGAAAGGGAAAATTAACATATTATGGCTTTAGAAATGAAAGTCCCTTCTCCGGGAGAATCTATTACCGAAGTTGAAATCGCTACTTGGTTAGTGCAAGACGGTGACTATGTAGAAAAAGATCAAGCTATCGCAGAAGTAGATAGTGACAAAGCAACTTTAGAATTGCCAGCAGAAGCAAGTGGTATTATTACTTTAAAAGCAGAAGAAGGTGATGCTGTAGCCGTTGGCGAAGTAGTTTGTTTGATCGACACCGAAGCTGCTAAGCCTGAAGGTGGTGCTTCGGCAAAAGAAGAGTCTCCTAAAGAAGAAATTAAAGCTGTTGAAAAAACACCAAGACCTACAGAAGAAGCTCCTGCTAAAGCAGCTACTTATGCAACTGGTAGTGCATCTCCAGCAGCTAAAAAGGTATTGGCGGAAAAGGGAATCGAAGTTACTCAGGTAAAAGGAACAGGGAAAGATGGGCGTATTACCAAGGCTGATGCCGTAAGCGCAGTACCTTCTATGGGAACTCCAACTTCTGGTGGTAGTAGAGGAACTGAGCGTAAGAAAATGTCGATGTTACGCCGTAAAGTGGCTGAGCGTTTAGTAGCTGTAAAAAATGAAACAGCTATGTTAACTACGTTTAACGAAGTTAATATGCAGCCTATATTCGATTTGCGTAACGAATACAAAGTAGCCTTTAAAGAAAAGCATGGTGTTGGACTAGGATTTATGTCTTTCTTTACGTTAGCATGTACACGTGCATTACAAATGTACCCAGCGGTAAATGCGATGATTGATGGTAAGGAAATGATTATGCATGATTTTCAGGATATCAGTATCGCCGTTTCTGGCCCGAAAGGATTAATGGTACCTGTAATTAGAAATGCAGAAAACTTGTCATTTCGCGGAGTTGAAAGTGAAGTAAAGCGTTTAGCATTGCGTGCTCGTGACGGTCAAATTACGGTTGATGAAATGACTGGAGGTACATTCACAATTACCAACGGTGGCGTATTTGGTTCTATGTTGTCTACACCAATTATTAACCCACCCCAATCAGCGATTTTAGGAATGCATAATATTGTTGAGCGTCCAATGGCAGTAAATGGTCAAGTAGTAATCCAGCCAATTATGTACGTCGCTTTATCTTACGATCACAGAATTATTGACGGTAAAGAATCAGTAGGTTTCCTAGTAGCGGTTAAAGAAGCTCTAGAAAACCCAGTAGAGTTATTAATGAACGGAGATGTTAAGAAGGCTTTAGAAATGTAATTATCTCAGAGTTTTTATAATATATATGAATCCCTCTTGCTTAGTTGCAAGGGGGGTTTTTGATTGTGCTAATTTTTTAAAAATGAGGAAATAGGTGATTTCTATTTTTTAGTCTTTCTGGTTTTTATAAATTAAAATATTTATAGCCAATAAGTTATTTTATATTTGATGGTGTAAAATTTTTGGATAATTAACTAAAGATTAAAGAGGGGATTTGGGGACAAGAGTTATTGAAAGTGTATTATTTGGGATGACTACATCTTTTAGAGAACCTTCTGATTGTTAACTATGAAAAAATATATATGCTATACAATAACAGTACTACTGTTTTATGCACATCAATCCAATGCTCAAATAGCAGCACAAGCCACAGATTTTGTTAATTATGGAAATACACTCGCTCTACGAAGTCAAAACAATAATTAGTAAAGCTGCGCAAACGTCTCACGACTTTGTGCTTCTTCACTAGTGGTAATTTTTTCAATTTAACTTGTATCCCCTGATGCCGCTAGTGTGTCCAAATAAATACAACGGCTCCCGCTAGACTTTGTCTAGTGGCTATCCAGTTGATAAAACAAAGAGAAGCCACTCTAAACTTTTATGGGCTCAAGTATTATTCTTGGGGATTAATTTATCTTTGTGGGTTTAAAATTTTAGTTTTTTGGATATAGAATTAGCTCGTTACTTTCTACCTGAAGGTAT
>JAHDEF010000253.1 GCA_020628975.1 Aquimarina sp.
GAAAAAGAAGTAGAAAGTGATACTTATGGAAATGCTAAGGGAAATCAATATGATTTAGCAGTAGATGGAGCTTTTGAAGGACAGACAATCGCTGTTTTGGACTTTTGTGAAGATGGTTATTCTTTTGATACAGCAAAAGGTGCGTTAGCAGAAAAAGGCTTTTCTGTATACCGATGGAGTAAAGCAGCTCCAAGCCCAAAAGAACTCCAGGAAGGATTGGATAAATCATGTCAATTGTGGATTGTTTCTGGTCGAAATAAGTATTTAAATGAAAAGCATTTAGCGATTATCAAAGACTTTTTTGAAAGTGGAAGAGGAGTTTACATCTGGGGAGATAACGATCCCTATTATGTAGACGCAAATTATATTGCTAAAGCATTAATCGGAGTGCAAATGACGGGGAATACCCATGGTGATCAAACCGTTAATTTACAGATGGAAGAAAAGAAAGCAGGAGTAATGCCCAACCATTTAATTACAACAGGATTACAAAATATTTATGAAGGAATAACTATAGCAACACTTCCCAATCATAAAGATTTAACCCCAATTATTTATGGGTCAGCAAATAACCTCGTTACTGCAGTATATGAGAAAGATGGAAAACGTTTAATCTTAGATGGAGGGTTTACACGTTTATTTATTAAATGGGATACCGCAGGAACAGGTCGTTATGTGAAAAATGCAGCAGCTTGGTTGGTGAATTATGAACGTTTTGGAGATGATGTTGTAGCCAATCAAAAATAAAAATGATACCAAATTTTCTTTCTAATTAATGGCAAAATAAAAAACAATGAAGACAATAATTGTAGTGTTAGCAATAATAATCACAACCAATACTTTTGGTCAAGCAATGGGTAATAGTGGTTACTTAAATGTATCTAATGAAGCGAAGTCGGTTTCCATAAACAACCAAAGGCTTAACCTAAATAACTTAAACGCCGATATAAATATAAAAGTAAAAGGGATGGCTAATTTAAAGGCTGATACTTATGTCGCTATTTTTAGTTTAAATCAAGTTGGAAAAACAGCCGAAGAGGTTAATAGTTTAATTGATGATAGAATTTCAAAATCAATTAAAGAGATTAAAGCATTACAAGGGGTAGAGACATTTATAGATATGGTTTCTTTTGTCCCTGTATATGAAGTGCAAGTAGAAAAGAAAGTTTTTAGTAAGAAAACTTATAATGAAGTACCGGCTGGTTTTGAAGTAAAAAAGAACCTTCATATTAAATATACTGATGGAAACTTATTAAATAACATTATTGCAATCCTATCCAAAAACGAAATCTACGATTTAGTTAAAGTAGATTATTTCTCTGAAGACATAGAAGCTACCAAAAAACAATTAATGGAAAAAGCTAAAACCATTTTGTTGGAAAAGATTAAAAATTATGAATCTATTTTAGGAGAAAGTATTGGAGATATTGAGAAACATATCGCAGATAATTATCGAGTTGTTGTTCCCACAGAAATGTATCAAACTTACCAAGCATATAATGGGTACAATTTATCAAATACGATAAAGAAGATAAATACGCATCAGAAGAGCACTTCTTATTTTTATCAACCCGTGACCGATAGAAGCTTTGATTTTGTAATCAATCCTACCATTTTTGAGCCCGTCACTCAAGTAATGTATGAAATAGATTTAAAAATAAATAGGGCTGAGTTTTTAAGGACAAAAAAACAGGAAGAAAAAGAAAAAATACAGTACGAAAGACGTCTAAAAGAACAAGAGCAAAACAAGTCTAGTGAATCTGCCAAATATTATATCGTAACACCGAATGGAGAGGTAAAAAACTTAACACTTTAAAAAACAGAGAATGATGAAACTCAAATCAATTTTAATGATCCTTTGTATAGGAAGTTACTCAATAGCTGGTTTTTACGGCCAATATAATGAAGCAGCTGCAAAAAATGTTATAATAGAAGAAGTTAAAGAAACGTATTTCGATAAAGATGCAGGTGAACAAAGAACAAGAACTGTAAAAAGAGAGGTTGCTATTGATACTTATGGAAATGCTAAAGGAAATCAGTATGATTTGGCAGTAGATGGAGCTTTTCAAGGGCAAACAATAGCCGTTTTACACTTTTGTGCTAGAGGGATGTTTGATTTCAAATTACCCCAACAAGCATTAGCAGAAAAAGGCTTTTCTGTCTACAGATGGATGAATCAAGCCCCTTCTCCTCAAGAGTTAAAGAAAGGGTTAGAAAAATCATGTCAATTGTGGATTATTTCAGATACTAAGCAAAACCTTAATGCAGAACATTTAAAGGTGATTAAAGACTTTTTTGAAAGTGGAAGAGGCGTTTATATCTGGGGAGATAATCAACCGTATTATGCCGATGCCAATTATGTTTCTAACGCATTAATTGGTGTGGAAATGCAAGGCGATACAAGAGGAGATCAAGTGGTTGGGTTACAAATGGAAGAGAAGCAAGCAGGGGTAACGCCTAACCATTTAATAACAACAGGAATACAAAATATTTATGAAGGAATAACAGTTGCAACATTACCAGAGCATAAGGACTTGATGCCAATAATTTATGGTTCAGCTAATAATTTGGTAACTGCAGTTTATGAAAAAGATGGAAAACGCCTGATTTTAGATGGGGGCTTTACCCGGTTATACAAAAATTGGGACACAGCAGG
>JAHDEF010000018.1 GCA_020628975.1 Aquimarina sp.
TTAGATTTCATGATAGCAAAAGCTTCATAATTATCGTGATAGTAACCATATCTTTCAGGATGCGCCAAAATAGGCTTATATCCATTAAGTTGAAGTTTGTAGATGGTTTTATCAAAATTGTCGGAAGATCTTAAATAAGACATTTCTACAAGAATATAATTGTCCGCCAAGGGTAATAAAGCAGCAGGAGAATTTACTTTTTCCTCAAAATCATAATCGATCATGTACTCGCTAGAACAATTTAATTGTATGCCTATTTGCTGTTTTTCAATTTCAGCAACTAGTTTTTCGTGTGCATTGCTAATTGTTTCAGCAGTATTGGGGTAATAATCACTCATAGTATGAGGCGTACCAATAACTTGTTTAAAACCTAGCTTTTCATATTTCAACAACAGTTCAATAGATTCCGCTATATTCTGCGCGCCATCATCAATACCAGGCAACACGTGATTATGTATATCCGTGGCTCCCTTTAATAAATCTTTTAGTAGTGTTTTTCTGTTAAATAAGTTCATCAAATAGTGCTTTTGCGTTGTGGTAATCTTCTATTGTATCTATTCCGATAGGCTCATGATCAGTCAATATCATTTTTATATCGTACCCATGTTGTAGTACACGTAGTTGTTCTAGTTTTTCTGTTTCTTCTAAATTTGATGGGGGAAGTGAAGTAATAACACTTAAAAATTTTTTGGTATACCCATAGATTCCTAAATGTTTAAAATATGTCTTAGTAGTTATTTTTTCTCGCTCGAAGGGAATCGCAGCTCGGGAAAAATATAAAGCTCTATTATTATAATCAGTAACTACTTTGACATTGTTAGGGTTGTGAATTTCAGATTCATTATTTAATTCGTGCATCGCACTTACCATGTAATTGTCAGGATTTATAGTAGATGCTATTTCATTGATTAATATAGGATCAATAAAAGGTTCATCGCCTTGTACATTGATTATGTTATTACAATTAATATCGGTTATAGCCTCGGCAATTCTATCAGTGCCTGATTGGTGTTCTTTTTTGGTAAGAATTACCGTATCACAAAACACTTCACAATGCTCTAAAAGTACTTGAGTATCAACAGCAATTATAACTAAATCAATGTTGGAAGCTTTTTTACATTTTTCATAAACGTGTTGTATAACGCTTTTGCCGCCCAAATCTAATAATAGTTTATTAGGAAGTCGAGTAGCAGCTTGACGGGCAGGTATTACAACAACGTTATCGTACATGTTAGAATTTTATTTGATGTAATTGAATAATTCCTTTCAAATCAAATTTATCGCCGACTAGCAAACATCCAATTTTATGGTGTTGCATTCTTTTTTTTGCTTCATTTAGCTTGCTAAAAGGAGTAATAAAATGAGGTGTCGGGCTCATTATTTTTTCTAGGCTTAAAGAAAAGAAATTTTCTTTAAAATCAAGCATCGCGCGCCTTAAATCTCCATCGGTAACGATACCTTTAACATTATTTTGATCACCGACGATTCCTATGCCAAATCGTTTTTTATTAATAGTATCAATTGCCTCAATTAAATCCATTTCAGGGTGTAAAAAAGGTAAGTCGCTGGTAATCATTAATTCTTTCACTAAATTTTTAAGTCGAATTCCTAATGTTCCACCAGGATGAAATGAAGCATAGTTTTCTTCTGTAAAGCCTCTTTTATGCATTAACGCAACAGTTAGCGCATCACCTAAACATAAAGTTAACGTACTCGATGTAGTTGGTGCAAGACTAAAAGGACAAGCTTCATCAAATTCACCTAAATATAAGTGAATATCACATGCCTTAGCCAAGCTAGAATCTAATCGACTAGTGATTGCAATGACTTTAAGCTTGCGTTCTTTGATGTGAGGAAGAAGGTTTAAAATTTCAGAAGTTTCCCCAGAATTTGCAATGGCTAGAATAACATCGGAAGTGTCAATCATTCCCAAATCACCATGAATGGCTTCAGAAGGATGTAAAAAGAAACTTTGCGTACCAGTACTCGCAAAGGAGGAAGCTATTTTTCTTCCAATAAGACCCGATTTCCCAATTCCTGTAACAATCACTTTGCCTTTGCATTCGAACATTAAATCAATAGCCTCATCAAAGGAATGGTCAATGATGTCCATTAAACCTTTTAGGCTTTTGTATTCGTTTTGAATAACTTCTTTGGCTATGTGTGTGAATGATTCTTTCAAATAAATAAAAATTTACAGGCTCAAGATAATTAACGGATATAAATTTAAAATTATTCGCTGAAATACATTACGAATCTAGCTATTAAAAACCTAGCGGTTATATTTTTTTAAGTACCAATCAATTGTTTTAATAATGCCAGAGTTGAAATTTTCATCGGCTTTCCAGCCTAAATTTTCTTCAATTTTAGTGGCATCAATAGCATACCTTCTATCATGCCCAGCTCTGTCCTCTACAAAGGTGATTAATGTTTTATAATCGATGGTGGCAGGCGCTTTTTTATTTAAAATTTCACAAATTGTATTTACAATATACAGGTTGTTTTGTTCGTTACGGCCACCTATATTATATACTTCGCCAGGAATTCCGTTGTGGAAGGCTAGATCAATACCCTTACAATGATCTAAAACGTATAGCCAATCTCTAATATTTAAGCCGTCACCATAAATAGGAATAGGCTCTTGCTTTAAGGCTTTTCTTATAATGGTTGGAATCAATTTTTCGTCGTGTTGACATGGCCCGTAATTATTCGAGCAATTGGTAATCACGGTATGCATTCCGTAAGTGTGATGATAGCTTCGAACAATCATGTCGCTAGAAGCTTTAGATGCGCTATATGGAGAATTTGGAGCATAAGGAGTTTCTTCTGTAAATAATCCCGTTTTACCAAGTGTTCCATAAACCTCATCTGTCGACACGTGTAAAAACTTACAGTTTTCATAGCCTTCTTTAAAAATAAAAGGCTTTTCCATCCATTTTTTATAAGCTACATCAATTAAATTAAACGTTCCTTTTACGTTTGTTTCTATAAAAACACCAGGGTTTTTGATAGAATTATCAACATGCGATTCAGCAGCAAAATGCAATACTCCTTTAATATCGTATTTATCAAATAATGAATTTATTAACGCACGATCGCAAATATTTCCTTCAACAAATGTATAGCGATTTTTAGCGGCCTTAGTAATGGTGACATTTTTTAAATCGGCGGCATAGGTTAAAGCATCAAGATTAATGATGTGATAATTACTATACTTTTCGGTAAAATAATTGACAAAATTGGCACCGATAAAACCAGCACCTCCTGTAATTAAAATATATTCCATTTTATGATTCTATAACTGATAAACATGATTTTAACGCTTCTCGCCAATGCCTAATGTTTAAATCAAAAGTTGATTTTATTTTTTGCTTGTTTAGCACACTATAATGCGGACGAGTAGCTTTTGTTGGGTATGCAGAAGATTCTATTGGAGTAATTTCTACATGCTTTTTACTAATTTCAAAAACTGCAAGAGCAAAATCGTACCAACTACAAACCCCTTCATTGGTATAATGATATATTTCTACTTGATCATTATTGATATTTGGAAGAATTTGTAATATATGCTTAGCTAAATCTCTTGCGTAAGTGGGGCTTCCTACCTGATCAAAAATTACAGATAACTCCTTTTTTGTTTCCGACAATTTTAACATGGTTTTTACAAAATTGTTGCCGAAGCTAGAGTATACCCAAGATGTACGAATAATAATACTATTTTGAGGAGCAACATTGATTAATGAAAGTTCACCATTTAATTTGGAACGTCCGTAAATATTTATAGGATTGGTGTTGTCTTCTTCAGCATAAGGAAGCGATGTATCACCATCAAAAACATAATCGGTTGAAATATGCACCAATTTAATATTAAGCTCTTTTGCTATGGTTGCAATGCTGTTTACGGCTTTGTGGTTTACGTTGTCTGCAATAATATTTTCGTCCTCTGCTTTGTCTACTAAAGTATAAGCAGCACAATTAATAATGGCTTCAATATTATGGTGAACACAAAAGCTTCTAAGTTTTGATTCGTCGGTAATGTCTATAGTCGATCTATTAGCAAATGTGATTTTATAGTTGCTAAATTCACCTGCGATAGCTTTAAATTCAGAACCTAATTGTCCATTAGCGCCCGTTACTAATATATTAGTCATATAAATCAATTGTTATATCAAATAGGTCATTGCAATCATCAAGAAGTGGTAAATTTTTGTCTTTTTCTGATAAAATAGCTTTTTCTAAAGCAATTTTCCAATCGATATTAAGATTAGGGTCATTAAAATAAATTCCGCGATCGTGTTCGGGGCTGTAATAGTTATCGCACTTGTATGAAAAAATAGCCGTTTCACTTAGTACCACAAAACCGTGAGCAAAACCTCGTGGTACAAATAATTGCTTTTTATTTTCGGCTGATAATTCTAGGGCAATATGTTTACCGAAAGTGGGCGACCCTTTTCTTAAATCAACAGCAATGTCTAAAACACTTCCTTCAATTACTCGCACTAATTTACTTTGACAAAATGGAGGTATTTGAAAATGTAATCCTCTTAATACTCCTTGTTGCGATTTTGACTCGTTGTCTTGAACAAAGTCAATATCTTGCAGAACTTTAGGTAGTTTTTTCTTGTTATATGATTCTAAAAAATACCCGCGATGGTCACCAAAAACCATTGGTTCAATAATTAAAACATCGGGTATATCCGTTGGGGTTATATTCATATTAGTCCTTATTGCTTAACCTTTTTAAATACTTGCCGTACTCATTTTTGGATAAGGGCTTCGCCAATTGCAATAATTGTTTTTTGTTAATATATTTTTTTTCGAAAGAAATTTCTTCAATACAAGCGATTTTCAAGCCTTGTCTTTTTTCAATGGTTTGAATAAAGTTTGCCGCTTCTAATAACGAATCATGTGTACCTGTATCGAACCAAGCAAAACCGCGCCCCATAAGTTCTACTGAAAGTTGTTTTTGCTCTAAAAAATATTGATTTATGGTTGTAATTTCTAATTCACCACGTTCGCTAGGTGTACTTTTCTTAGCGATTTCAATCACTTCGTTAGGGTAGAAGTAAACCCCTACAACTGCATAATTGCTTTTAGCAACAGTTGGTTTTTCTTCTATACTTAATACTTCCCCATTAGTGTTAAATTCTACTACACCGTAACGTTCAGGATCATTTACATAATATCCAAAAACAGTTGCTTGATTTTTATCGGTAACATTTTTTACAGCTTGGTCAAGCATTTTGGGTAAACCATGTCCGTAAAAAATATTATCACCTAGAATTAAACAAACATCGTCATTACCAATAAAATCTTCTCCAATAATAAAAGCTTCTGCAAGCCCATTAGGTTGTGCTTGTTCGGCATATTCAAAGCTAATACCTAATTCAGAACCATCGCCTAACAACCTTTTAAAAGCGGGTAAGTCTTGCGGTGTAGTAATGATCAAAATTTCTTTAATACCCGCTAACATTAAAACTGAAATCGGGTAGTATACCATGGGTTTGTTGTAAACAGGGGTTAACTGTTTAGATACCCCTTTCGTAATGGGATACAAACGCGTGCCGCTTCCTCCTGCTAAAACAATGCCCTTCATAAATTTAGTTATTAAGCATTACAGGCATTACAAGCATGGTTACATTTTCACCATCTTCCAATCCATCAATAGGCGTTAAAATACCAGCTCGGTTGGGTAAAGACATTGCCAGTTGGACTTCACTTGATTCTAAATTATTCAGCATTTCTACAAAAAATCTAGAATTAAAACCTATTTGCATATCGTCACCTTCAAATTGGCAAGTTAAACGCTCTTCGGCTTTATTTGAATAATCGATATCTTCTGCAGAAATATTAAGTTCTGCACCAGAAACTTTTAGACGAATTTGATGCGTTGTTTTATTAGAGAAAATGGAAACCCTTCTTACGGAACTTAAGAACTGATTTCTATCCATAGTTAAAACATTTGGATTTTCTTTAGGAATTACCGCCTCATAATTAGGGTATTTACCATCAATAAGGCGACAAATTAATTCAATGCCTTCAAAGGTGAATTTAGCGTTAGAATCATTGTAATCGATTGTTACGTCAGTATCTAATGTAGCTAAAACCCCTTTTAATAAATTCAAAGGTTTTTTAGGCATAATGAATTCAGCAACTTTATCGGCAGTAACATCTGTTCGTGAATATTTCACCAACTTGTGGGCATCTGTAGCTACAAAAGTTAATTCTTGTGGAGAAAATTGAAAGAAAACACCACTCATTACAGGGCGTAATTCATCGTTTCCACTAGCAAAAATAGTTTTGCTGATTGCAGTTGCCAATACAGCAGAATGTAGGGTAGTTGCACTTGCATCTTCCAATTGAATCGCCTTAGGAAATTCTTCTCCATTGCTGTAAGCTAAGGCGTATTTCCCTTGTTCTGAACTAATTTCGACAGTATTATTGTCATTAATTGTAAATGTCAATGGCTGCTCAGGAAATGTTTTTAAGGTTTCCAATAACAATTTTGCAGGAATAGCTACCAATCCTGAATCAGAAGACTCCACATCTAATTTTGAAATTATTGTAGTTTCTAAATCTGAAGCCGAAACCTGCAAGCTTGTTCCGTCTAACTCGAATAAAAAGTTATCTAAAATGGGTAGTGCATTACTACTATTAATAACGCCCCCTAAAAACTGTAATTGTTTTAATAAATAATTACTCGAAACAATAAATCTCATAATGTTACATCTTTTACTATTTACAAATATAGAAGTATGCTACAAGATAAATGAAGTAGTTTTGAAATTAATTAGCATAGAATTTAACAACTTTTGAACAGATTGATGAAATTCAACATCAGTTGATAATAATTTTATGAAGTTCATCTAAATCAGAGTGTGCTATTTTAAGGAAATAAATTCCTTGAGGTAAGTGTGAAATATCGGTAGTCGTACTTACACGTTGTTCAAAGTCAAAATAGTGCACCACTTTCCCTAAAGAATTTAACAGAATCCCCCGCGTTGTAAAATATTTGTTAGCAGGGTTTGGAAAAATAATGGTATCTGTGCCAATATCTTTATTTTGTTGCTTGTCCCTAGTTCCATTAAACTTTAGTTGCCATGACAGTACAGCTTCGGGTACGAATTTCCCTCGGTTTGTAAGCTTAAGTTGCCATTCTCCAGAAGTTTTAGTAGTAGTATAATTTGATTTAAAGGGATATTTGCCTACCAATTCATCTAGGCACAAATCATATTCAAAACTTTTTTTAGAAGGGGAGTACCAAGAACTTGTAAAAGTAGCATCAACTTTATGTAATCGAGTTTCGCAAGCTAGATTTATAAGCTGAAAGGACTGATTATCGGGACTTATCAATTCAATATATAAATTTTCATAAATACCTTCTTTTAATTTTAAAGAAACTTCTACCCCCGATTCTTTAAAATCAGTCGGTACATTCATATAATTACTATCGTTCTTTTGGGACCCATTTTTAGAAGATGTAAAAATGGTGTTAGATGCTTTATTAATTAAGAAAGGAGTCTTATTTACAGCATAAAAAATATTATCGGCAGCTTCAATTTTAATTCTACATGAATTACTTTGAATTCCCTTCGGAATCGTAAACTCAAAAGTTCCTGAGTTTGGTAGGTTTTGAACTACTTCGTAATCAAAATTTAATCCATCTAATGCTAAGAAGATATTTACAGATTTGCAATTTACAGGAGGCAAACTACTTTCATTGGCATTCCACGTAATTGTATATTCGTTTCCAGTCAACCAATTTATAGAATTTTGTTGTTGTGAAGTGATCTTAAAAGAATTGTTTCCTACGGTAGTTACTTTAAAATAGGCCTCTGAATAGTTTTGAATATTATTTATTATTGTTCGCGCAGTTGCTAAAAACTGATATTCTTGATGGCTTGTACTAAGACTACTGAATTTTCCGTGAAGTTGATTATTTATAACATCCATTTTTGAAGGAAAATAAATAACGTTTTCGTAACTCAATTCAGGAGAAATGAAGGAAGGGTCATTTTCAGTGATAGCACTATTTCTAGCAGTATAAGGATCATTGTTAACCTGTTCGCAATTAAATAAAATTTTAGAAATATTATTTTGTGTTTTTAAATCAATTTTAAATGGCGTGTCAACAGGTATGGTAAAGTTGGGTATAGCGTTAAGTATCAGGTTATTTTCGTTTGATAATCTATCATAATAATTAGATAAATTCTCTTGAATTTGTTCAATACTAAAGGCGTGAAAAAAAGGAGCGCTATGGTGACTTACATTTGAATTAAATAAAGAGCAAATTCCCGCATAACTCATAATACTTATTCCGCTACTTACTTCGACAGAAGACTCTGAATCACGAGAACAATCAGCACTTTGCGTGTGAGAAGCCCCAAGTTGATGTCCGATTTCGTGAGCGAAATAATCGATGTTAAAAATTTTACCTTCGGGTGTTGTAGCACCTGTGCTACCTTGCCACTTGTAATCTGTAAAAGCAGAAGCTCTTCTTGAAGCACCGCCTAAAATGGTGCTAAATACGTGTCCAATATCATAGTCTTCAGATCGAATTTTAGTGGGAATTAATTTTTCTGCTATTGATAAAACATCCGTGTGATTTCTAATACTTGAAAATATAGAATCTTGTGAAATATAAATGAGCGTTTCTATATTTTCGATAAGATTTAGCTTCACATTTAAATCACGATGTAATACCAAGTTTACTTCATCAATACTTTTTTGAATGGCTTGTTTAATGAATTGCTTTTGTTCGTCGATACTATTATCATGAAGTTTATAGGTATCAATAAAATATTGAGCGTATTGTGGAGTAGTTAATACAGCTAGTCTTATTTCTATAGGCTCATTTTCTACAAGCTGTTTTTTGACGGCAATCTGCTTATTTGTGAGCTTGATAGCTGAAAGTGAATTGCAAGAAAAGCTAGTAGTATCGCTTTTATAAGTAGAAGAGGTTAAAACCTCTTTTTTGTTAATTAACTGATTTTTAGTTAGTTGTATTTCGGTAGGAAGTAAAAAAAAATGAGCACTAAAATCGTTGGCTATCAAGCTGTAACAGCTAGCAGCAATGAAGTAAATTAAAATAATTAAACTTCTCGATATGAACATATACTTTCATCATTCGACAAGTATTTTAAAGTTAGCGGTGTCTCTACCATTTTTTATCAATTGTAGAAAATACATACCCGTAGATAACCCAGCAATACTTATCTGTTCTTCGGTTTCGGATATCGAGTAATTACTAACTAGTTGACCATTGATATCATATACACTAATGTCTATGAAATCTTCATTTCTTAGGGTGAACTTCGATGCTATGGTAATTGTTTTATCTGTAGCAGGAATAGGAAAAAGAACAATACTATCTTTAAAACCTAAGTTCAAAGGTAAAATATCGCCTATTTCAAAAGCTCTAGTAATTTCAGTACCATTAATAATCGTTAGCTCGAGTCTTATTTTATCAGCAGTTTCAGCACTGTTAGTTGTATTAAGAGGTACTCTTATAAAAAAAGAATCACTTAATTCAGAAGCTATAAAACTATCTTCTGACAAATTCTGATAATTTGATCCATTTGAGGAAATTTCAGAACCGATTGTCGTAAAATTTAACACTTCGCCCGATATCTCGTCAGTAAAGCTAATGATTATTTCACTATCATTTATAAGTTTACTAGACTTTTTTATGTTAAAAATCAGGTAGTTATCTATTTTGTCTTGACTACTTGTAATGGATATATTTTCATTTACAACAGAGTCAATGGTGAAGAAATTACTTACATTGTAAAAAATATTATTGATAGCATTTATTCGAAACCTAAAGTTTTCACCTATGAAATCTAAGGGAATCGTAACATTTTCATTGCCGTCGTTAGGTGTGCTTGCCATTAAATTTATTGATTCGTTGGTGCTTCCATTAATTAAATCAATAGAAACATTTTGAGTATTAATAAGAGATTGGTTAGTTATGCCTACACTCCAACTTAAATTAATTTCTTCGTTTTGGGCGTAGGTTATGACTTCTGTTGAATTTGAATTATTAGGTAACGAAATTGTAAATGGAGTTTGCCCCACGGTATTTACAAACGTTATATTAGAGTAGGCTACTCCTTGTGGCGCACCATCTCTTACCAATACGTTAAAGGATAATTGGCGTTCTACCGTAGGTAAAACTTCATAAGTAGTACTTTCTATATTAGCAGGAAAATCTCTTATAGAACTCGTAGAAGGGTTTAAGATTCTAAATTGTGGACCTACGGGGCTATCAGCTTCTGGAGGACTTTGTCCTACGTCAATATCCATTTGCTCCCAACTATACGTGAGCTGGTCTCCATCAGCATCAGTAGCTACAACATCTAAGAAAAAAGGGGTACCCACAGGTATAAAATAATCGTTAGGTAATAACTCAACCTGAGGAAGATTGTTACTTAAAAATTCTTTTTCAAAAACACAGTTGGTTTCAAAAAGTTCAACGCGCTCGAAATTATTTAAAATTTGATCGATACTCAAAGAATGAAAAAATGGATCGCTATTTTCTTGAACATCCAAAGCACCACAAGCGCCCGAATATCCCATTATTGTTGTGCCGCTACTAACTTCAACTGCTGTAGAAGGGTTTCTTTGGCAATTGGCATTTTGCGTATGATTTCCACCAAGTTGATGACCAATTTCGTGAGCAAACAACGTAAAATCAAATCCAAAACCTTCTGGTGCGCTAGAAGCTGTAATTGCATTAGCTCTAAAATCACTGCAAATTCCACCTACGACGGCTTGCCCTCCAGCACCATTTCTTGGGGAGGTAATGATATGCCCAAGATCAAAATTATTTTGTCCAATAGTAGCATTAATATAATCATTAGCTTCATCAGCAATTCTAGCTGTGCTAGTCGTATTTACATCACTAAAAGGGTCGGTGTCTTTATTTAAGAAAATTAAATCTTCGCTATTAGCTATAAGTTGTAATTCGACTCCTAAATCCCTTTCTAGGGCTACATTTATGTTTTCTATACTTGTTGCAATTCCTAATAAAACAGTAGCCTTTTTTTGAGCGTCACTAGCATTTTGTAGTCCTGCTTGGTTGATAAAATAATCAGAAGTTTCTCCGGCTACAGCTACCGCAAATCGCAAGGTTCTTTTTTGATTATTAGGAACAAAAGTGGGTAGGTAAAAATTTTGTAAGGCGGTACTTTTTTGAGCGATACTAGGGGTTTGTTTATGAACAGTATTACATTCAAAATTTCTTGAAGCCTCTTGTTTATCTTGGTTTAAAGTATAAATATTTTTCCTCGTGTTTTCCAATTTCCATGGCTGCGCACTATAGATGAAATTGATGTTAAATGTGTCGCTATTACAGGTAATCGTCAATAAACTTTTTCCATCTAAAGAAGTTCCTTTAAAAGAATGTATATCAGGAAATTTTTGTTGTAATTCAGGTGACAATACTTCGTTAAGTATTACTTTGAAAGTAATATTTTCGGTTTCTGGTGACGGAAAATCTATCAGCTCAACGTCGCTTGTTTTAGTAACTAAGCGCTGTAAAGTATTTTTGAATTCGTTAGTAGTTAATTCGAATGAATTTGACGATCCACTTTTGGGAATCCATATATCTTGCGCGATTATATGTAGACTTATAAAAAGTGCTAGTAAGAAGATTCTATTTTTCATGAGCAAAAAAGATTAGCAGTTATCACAGCAATTGTCGGCTTTAATCAACTTACAAGAAGCTACCGCAAGAATTGCACCAATAACAGGGGCTATTAAATATAACCATAAATTCGTCCAATAATTACCCACCAGGGCAGGAGCAAACGAACGTACGGGATTCATAGATGCGTTAGTCATTGGACCCGCAAATAAAGCTTCTAGCATTACAACACCTCCAATGGCAATACCTGCCATCATACCTGTTTCTTTAGACCCCGTTGATACATTAATAATAACCAACATTAAGAAAAACGTAAGTAAAAGTTCTAGTATAAATGCCTTTTCAGGACTTAAAATTGTTCTTGTACCTCCTAAAGTTTCACTTTCAGGAAATAAATATAAAACGGTCAAACTAGCCAAAACCCCACCAATAATTTGAAAAACTAAGTATTTAGGGACTTCTTTCCAAGGAAATTTTTTAGCATACGCAAATGCAATAGTTACCGCAGGATTAAAATGCGCGCCCGAAACTTCACCAAAAGCATAAATTAAAGCGATAACAATAAATCCCCAGGTAATTCCTATACCTACATGGGTAACAGCACCTCCTGTAACTTCATTAACAGCCATAGCGGCGGTTCCACAAAAAACTAAAGTGAAGGTTCCCAAACATTCTGCCATATAATTTCTGAACGTTATTTTCATTGGTTAGAAGTGCTTTTTAAAAGTTTGTCGTTGTTTGTGTTGTACTGATTTGTAATCTTTCCACAAGGCTTGAATGGCTTTATTTTCAATTAGTTCAGGATTGGTTTCTACTTTTTTGATGCCATTAGCCAAAAAAACCTCATTCATTTCTTTAAAAATAAGGGCTACTACTCCTTTATTTTGATATTCAGGATCAACCCCAATTAAATAAAAGGCAGCCGTATCATTATAGCGTTGTGCTTTTAAAATATGTAAAAAACCAAAGGGAAACAGCTTGCCCTTTGCTTTTTGTAATGCTTTTGAAAACGAAGGCATTATGATAGAAAAAGCTACAATTTTGCCTTCGCTATTGGTAACGCAAGTAATATATTTTGGGTTTACAAAAGGTATGTATTTCTTTTTGTAATGTTCAATTTGATATTGCTGTATGGGGACAAAAGTTTGTAATGTACTGTAAGTTTTATTGAGCAATTCAAACATTTTATTAACATGCGGTACTATTTCCTTAGTCGATTTAAATCGTAATAATTTCAATCCATAACGCTGTTGAATAATTTCACTTACTTTAACCACTTTTGGTCGTATTGTATCAGGAATATCAATTTTATATTCTACCCACGTAGCCCCGTCTTCAAAGCCTAGTTTCTTTAAATGAATGGGGTAGTACGGTGCATTATACCAGGTAATCATGGTATTCAATTCCTCAAAACCCTGAGTAAGCATTCCCGCTTTATCCATTTGCGAAAATCCTACAGGACCTTCAATAAATGACAACTGATGCTTTTTTCCGTAGGAAATTACAGTTTCAATCAAAGCTTTTGTCACCTCAATATTATCGACCATATCAAGCCAACCAAAGCGTACTTTGGGTTTTCGTTGGTCATTAATTTCTATAAAATTAATTATGGCAGCAACACGCCCAACTATTTTTCCATTTTGTTTTGCCAGAAAAAAAGCAGCGTCAGCGTTTTTATATACCGGATTTTCTTTTCGTGTTATTGCCGATAATTCTTCCTTAATAATGGCAGGTACATAATAAGGATTGTTTTTATAAAGTTCATTAGGAAATTTGACAAACTGTAAAAACTCCTTTTCACTGTGAATTTCTTCTATGGAAATCATTTATCAATCGTTTCTTTTAGGTAAATCAAATATACTATTATTCGTTATGCTCAATTGTTGATTTTTTTACATTTTTGAAGAAACAAATAAATTAAATGAATAGTTTGACGATCAGAAAAAAAAATAAGAAATTAAGGCATTTCTCGACAGAATAGAAATAGGAATATAAACTCAGGAAATGAAAGTAATAGCTACCAATATCGGAAGTCGCAAAAAAATCACCTATCGAGGTCGTGAGGTAGTAACTGGAATTTACAAATACCCCACGGATAAAGGTATTTTTTTAGGAGAAGAAGACGTAGAAAATGATCATGTTGTTGACCGTCGTTTTCACGGTGGTATCGATAAAGCTTGTTATTTGTATAGTGTAGAAGCCTACGCATTTTGGAAGCCACTATACCCTAACCTAGATTGGGATTATGGTATGTTTGGAGAAAACCTTAGTGTTTTAGGTTTAAATGAAAAACTATTAAAAATTGGCGATCAATATAAAATTGGAGGTGCTGTTGTAGAAATTGCACAGCCTCGGCAACCCTGTTTTAAATTAGGAATTCGTATGGGTACGCAAGCCATATTGAAACAATTTATAAATACGTATTATTCGGGAGTTTATGTTAGAGTTATTAAATGTGGAACGGTGAAAAAAGGCGATGTTTTCGAATTAGTAAAAGAGGCAGTAGGAAACCCATCAATTTATGATGTGTTCTACAGTCTTTACCAAGAAAAAATTTATAAATCAACTATTGATATGATATTGAATTGCGATGCAGTTCCTGAAAGTGCTAAAAAAGATATTAAAAGAAGGTTATAATTTATGTTGAATATAGTATTGGTTTACCCCGAAATACCTAACAATACAGGCAATATTGGTAGATTATGTTTAGGTACTAATTGCAAATTGCATTTAATTCACCCCTTAGGTTTTGAAATTACAGATAAGCAGCTCAAACGATCTGGGCTAGATTATTGGCCGAAATTGCAGGTGCAAGAATATGATAATTTTGAATCTTGGAAATCTACAGTACCTGATCTAAATAGGGTTTTTTTATTTAGTGCAAGAGCCACCAATTCTTTTTTAGATCCATCATATCAAGAAGGTGATTGGCTCGTTTTTGGGCAAGAATCAAAAGGGTTACCTGAAGAAATTTTAAATGAATTTGAGCAACACATTCGTATACCTACGACACCACATATACGCAGTTTTAATATAGGGAATACCGTAAGCTTTGCTATAGGTGAAGGGCTGCGACAAATAAATCAATTTCAATTGTAAAATTATTAGACATTTAAGAGTTATTTATTTTCAAGGAAATATATTGCACAACAAAATTAACGACCATGAGTTTTAAAAAAGCGGCGTATCTTTTTTTTCTAGTTTTTTCTAGCCTTTTATGGGGTCAGCAAGGTCCTTTAGGTTTGTTTAGCAATATTCTTCAAAATCAAGAAAATAATTATACTGAAAAGGCTTATTTACATACTGATAAACCCTTTTATAATTCAGGTGAAACACTGTGGTACAAAAGTTACCTTACCAATGCTATTACTCATAAACCTACAAACAAAAGCAACGTTTTGTACGTTGATTTAATAAATGCTAAAGACAGTATTGTTTTTGATACAAAACTATATATTGAAAACGGAAGTTTTGGAACAGCGGGAGATATTTTAATTGATAAACAATGGGAAACAGGCAATTATCAATTACGAGCTTATACCAATTATATGCGCAATGAGGATGAAGCCTATATTTTCAGAAAGCCAATTTATATCAACCAATCCAAGAATAAAGAAAAGCAAGCTGTAGTTGATGTTACGGCAATTCCTAAATTCGAGAAGCAACCTACGTCAACAACTACACCATTATTTAATATAGAAGATTTACAAGTCAATTTTTATCCAGAAGGCGGAAAATTATTGTCAGGTTTTGAAAATACGCTAGGTGTAAAAGTTACAAATTCAGTAGAGGAAGGGGTAAGTTTAAGTGGATTTATACGAGAAAAATCTTCAAAAAATCCTGTTTGCTATTTTAAAACTTTTGATTTTGGCTTAGGGAAAACATCGCTTCCTATAATAAAAGGAAAAAGCTATGAAGCCGTCATTATTCAAAATGGAAAAGAAAAAATCTTCTCTTTGCCCGAAACGCTAATCGAGGGAGCCAAAATAGCGGTAATAAAAAAGCCGGAAACAATTGATTTACAAGTTTTAGCAAGTACTTCATTATATAACCACTTTATTATTGGCCATCAACGAGGAAAAATAATATTCCAAAAAAATATTGATAAAAGTACATTGCCTAGTGGTATCAAATTGGGCACTAAAAAAATGCCGAGTGGTATTGTGCATTTTACGTTGTTCGATCCTGCAGGAAAGCCGCTTAGTGAACGTTTGGTATTTGTTGATAATGTAGCGTCAATAAAGTTTGATATTAACGCCACTCGTTTTGAAAAAAGATCGCGAGTAGCATATAATTTACCTCAATTACCAAAAAATATAGAAAGTGCCTCCGTTTCGATAGCGGTAACTTCAAAAGAAACAGTACCTCTGAATACAGGAGACAATATTAAAAGCTGGCTACTATTAAATTCTGATTTAAGAGGCGAAGTCCCTAATACTGCGGTGTTTTTTGATGCAAAAAAATCTAGGTATCAAAAAGAATATTTGCTAGAATCTTTAATGTTAACTCACGGTTGGCGACGTTTCAATTGGAATCAACTGGTAGCAAATTCCTATAAAAAACAAGAAAAAATTAGCCCAGAGAAAGGAGTGATGATTTCAGGTCAAATTTTTGCTAAAAATGCACTAAATAAAGATAAAAAGATTGAAGCTAATTTATTTTTCCTAAGGAAATCCTCTCAAATAAAAACAGCTACTATTAGCCAAAAAGAAAAATTTAAATTTGGTCCTTTTTATGTAGAAGATACTCTACAAACTATGCTAGTCGGTAAGCTTTTAGATGTAAAGAAAAAGGAAGAAAAAGAGGTGGTGTTATTATTTGATAAAGGTTTACCAAGACCTAAAATTCAACCAATTCCCAAATCATTAACGCTCGATGCCAATCCATTACGTAAAGCTTATAAGGAAAAGCAAGCATTTTTTGACGATATAGATTTTACATTTAGTGGAGAAAATTTACTTTCAGAAACCTTACTAACCGTTAAAAAGAAATCGGTTGATGATGTTTATGACAATATTCTAAAAGAACGTTCTGCTAATTATTCTTTTCC
>JAHDEF010000254.1 GCA_020628975.1 Aquimarina sp.
GTTTAATTCTTTACGCAAAATTTATATTATTGCTTTAGGCGTTATTGCTTTCTTAATTTTATTAAGCCAATTATTTATACAACATGCACTTTCTAGAAATGATTATGATGCAAAAATTATAAATGTTGCTGGTAGGCAGCGTATGTTAAGTCAGAAAATTAGTAAAACTATTTTATTGTGGGATTCGCCAATTGAAATTACAAGAGATAATAATAAAGAGCTCGCCAACGATATCGATGAGTGGAAAAATGCACATATTCTACTTAAAAATAATGTACAAAATTTAGATCCTTCGGAAGGAAAAAAAAGGCTATTAGAAAAATTTAGTAAAGTTAATATTGAACTCAACAAGCTCTTGATTTCAGCTAGAGAAATACAGGATCACATAGGTACTAATGATCTTGAGACTAAAAAACACATTAAGTATTTTTTAATTTCAGAACCTAAATTTCTAAAACACATGAACGACTATGTTTTCATGTATGAAGACTATGCTAAGGACAAAATTGAAGAAATTAAAACTTTTGAACTAGCTACTTTTGCACTAGTAATTTCTATTCTAATTGGTGAAATTTTCTTGTTATTTCGACCTGCTGCTCGAAAAATGAGAAACACCTTAAAGCAATTAATGGATACTAATGAACGATCTACAAAAATGGCTAATACAGCCAACCTAGCTGTAAAACAGAAAAACGAAACCTTAGAAGAACTTCAGCTTTTACAAAAAGCGATTAATCAAACTTTATTATTTGCAAGAATCGATAAAAAAGGCAATATAATTTCTGCGGGAAATCGCATGAAAAATATGCTTTCTAAGCAACCTAATCAAAATCTCGTTATTTATGAAAACTTAGGTTTATCCGAAAGTGACTTACGAGAATTACAAAGCCAGATAGACTCACAAAAGGGCAGCATACTAAATCATGAATATAAAGTGACTATTAAAAATTCACGTATTGAATGGTTAGATATTTCTGTTTTCCCTATTATCAAAAATGAAGGTGTTGTTGAATATTTAATGGTGTGCTTAGATATTACCAAACGTAAAAAAGCGCAGGAAAATATTGCTGCGCTTCAAATTGAAAAACTAAAAACAGAAACAGCATTACAGAAATCGAAAGCAAGTCTTATTGTTGAAGCTCAAGAAGAAGAGCGTAAACGTATCGCTAAAGATATTCATGATAGTATTGGGCAAATGTTGACCGCTTTAAAGTTTAATATAGAATCCTTAAACGTTGACGAAAACGAAAAGTTGCCTCAACAAATTAGCTTATTGAAAGACCAAACTCGTAATATTATTTTGGGAGTTCGAATGGCTACATTCAATCTTACACCACCAGAATTACTAGACTATGGTGTTGTTACAGCTATCGGCAAAATGGTCACTCAACTTAATAAATTTAGCAAAGCAGATATTATTTTTAACAATGAAGCTTCAAAAGATATTCGATTTGGAAGTCTTATTGAAACCAATCTTTATCGCGTTACACAAGAAAGTATTAACAATGCTATAAAATATTCACAAGCAACTTATATCATGGTTTCTATGAAGATGAGTGCTGAAATGTTAAGTATTACCATTACTGATAATGGCAAAGGCTTCGACAAAACGCAAATTTCTAAAAAGCCAAAAGGAGGCTCTGAAGGAGGAATGGGTTTATTTTTTATGAAAGAACGTATGGAGTACATCAATGGACGTATTTTCATTAATTCTCAGCCAGGTAATGGTACTCGTGTGGTAATCAATATGCCTTTGGAAGGTTAATACGATTTGCTAACAAGGTAGTTGCACATATATAGCGTAACTAATTTAAGTAGAGACACGTTATTTTCATCTATTAAAAATAGCGTATCTCTACTGGTTTTGAATCTATATATTTTTTAATACCTCTATTACTAAACTCCAATATTTTTGTACGGAACTAATAGAAACTCTTTCATCGGGAGAATGGGCTCCTTTTATGGTAGGACCAAATGATACCATATCCATATTTGGGTAATGCTGCCCTATAATTCCACATTCTAAACCCGCATGTACCGCCATTACATGTGGCTTTTCTCCTTGTAAGCTTTCATAAGCATCGGCTACTACGTTTACAATTTCAGAATCTGACTTTGGCTCCCACCCTGGGTATTCTCCTCCTGTAGTTACTTCACAATCGGACAATTCGAAAGCGCTGCGCAATGCATTTACAAGTGAATCTTTAGAAGAGTTGACACTACTTCGGGTAAGACAATCCACTTTTAGGTTTCCATTGCCAATGACTATTTTTGCCATGTTATTGGAAGCTTCAACTAGCTCTGGAATTTCTGGTGACATGCGATAAACGCCATTAAGAGCTGCATAAATTGATTTCAAAACGCCTTGCTGCTCCTCCAAATCCATTACTTTTTCTGGGGCTTTTATTTCTTCGAATAACACCTCTAAGTTGGGGTCGGTACGTTTTTGCTCATTTTTTATATGCCCCACTAATTGATTGATTTCTGATAAAAAGGCCTCTTGATGAATTTTGGCTATGGAAACCTCTGCTACACTTTCTCGCGGTATGGCGTTTCGTAAACTTCCGCCTATAACTGTAGCTATTTGAAGTCCAAATTTATCGCTTCCTTTATAAAGTAAACGATTCATGATTTTATTAGCATTTCC
>JAHDEF010000255.1 GCA_020628975.1 Aquimarina sp.
ACAACATCTCCATCGTTTTGTATGGCTAAAAGTTTAGGAGCTGTGTTATCATCAAATGTAGTAGGCGTACCATAGAAAGGTAGTTGAAGCTGATTAGATTGTTTCAATACAAATGTATTTCCTAAGCCTAATCCACTAACTGCAGTTCCGTAGTTTCTGATTTGAAAACTATTGTCGGCATTGTCATTAACAAATGCCCAGTTGTGAATTACGCTAGTACCGGCAGCATTCATATTAACAAAAAAGAAAAAAGAATCATTGCCAAATCGGTCTAGTCGAATACCTCCATTGGTACCAGCTACATGAAATTGACGCTGCGGGGTGAAAGGAATATTTGAAATTCCAACATTACCACTATTATTATCAACAAAAATTCCTTCATCTGCACCGTCGCCACTAATCCAATTGCCATTAGTTTGTAAATTTTGGTTTTGTATATGGTTTCCTAAGTTATCAAATCCAACTGTAATCCAGGTTGCACCATTAAAATAATAATATACATCTTCGTTTGTACTATACATTAGTGAGCCTTCATTCGCTCCTGTTATATTTTGAATTTCTGTAGTAGTTGCAGAAGGGATTCCCATGACAGATCCAGTATCTATCTGTGTAAAACACTTTGATCCAGTTAGTAAGGTTAAAATAATAATACATGTAAATTTAATATTACATATTAATTTTAATATATTCATAAGCTATTTTGGGAAAAGTATAAACAAATATAATTTAAAATATATGATATTAGGAATAGGGTCAAGGATAAAGCACCCAATACATGGACTTGGAGTAGTGACTAATGTAACCTCAAAAATATACTGGGTTACTTTTATCGATAAAGGATTAGAGACCATAGAAGTTGATGATAGTTTCGAAGTTATAGAAGCCGTAGAGGACGAAGTCGATTCGGTAAGCTTTTACGAAGTAGAAACTATTTTTAAGAAGTTGTTGAAAAAATATTCTGATATTTCTGAAATAGTGCCGATTGCTGATAAATGGAAAGGCGGAACATTATCACTGATTCCCGCAGATGATAATTTGAAATCGAAAGAAATTCCTATTGATAGCTTCTTCCATAAAATAGTAATGGTCCGTGATCGCATCCGTGTAATGGAACAAAAAATTAATAGCTCGAAAACATTAGACGACCAAGATAAAATAGATTTACAGCAATATATTACACGTATCTATGGAAGTTTGACTACGTTTAATGTGTTATTTAAAAATAGCGATCATAATTTTAAAGGGGCAGGAGGGAAATAATTAAGTAGCTATTCGCAAAACGCAGACCGCTACACGCTAAGCGCATTTAAAATTAGTCAACTTTTTATATCAAGTTATTTGTTTTCTGATAAAAATTTACAATTGATTAAACGTATTTGTTAAGATTGCGAATTGCGAATTGCTATGGGCGAAAAGCGGTATGTGTTAAGCGTACCTTTTCTTCCTCCAAAAAACAAAACCTAAGTAGCCAATATTTACTAAAATAAGCGGTAAGAGCAAACAAATCCATTGCCATTTGGTTTTAGAAGAAGCGATTTTTTCTAAATCTAAAGAAGGAATACTAAGTTGTTTCGCTTTTAAAGCTACTAAGCCTTCGTTTCCTAATAAATAGTGAGTGGCGTTACTTAGGAAATCTTTATTTCCATAGGTTTTTCGGCTAATTGGATCAAAACCTAATTCTAAAGGGCTTTGTTGTTGTACCCCATTTTTAATGACATCGCCATCAGACACTACTAATAATTTCGATGATTTTCCTTTTTCAAGGTATTGCGGCATATTGAAAGGTAAAATGCGCTGGCTATAACAACTTTTAAAGTTTCCTTCTAATAAAACGCCTATGTTTTGAGTGCCGCTAGTATAATATGTTTCAGGTTTTGGCGTCAAACTGTTCGCGATATTCATCTCAAAAGGCACGCCTTGTGTTTTTGTAAATGGAGAGCTTTGCAACAGCACTGTTTTTTGAATACCATTTTTTAAGGTGTCAATCGGATTTGAAAAATTACATTTAATGGGGGGTAAATTAGTGGTAATTCTGTTTTTACTAGGATGGTTGGTTAGCGGGGCATATCCCCACGGATAAGGAACATATTGTGTATTACTATCATTTCCTTTAGCTAAAATTAATGGTGCTCCATATAAATCATCGATCAATTGAGGTGCTATACGTGCTCCATAAGCAAAAAAGAAATCATTCAATTTTAAATCACGATACCAAGCCAAGCTTTTTTGTTTTGGAGTATTAAATATGCTATCCTTTTCAGCAATCACCATATCAATTAAATGTAATTGAGGTTTTCCCGAAAGTAAGTGTTGATCTAATATTTGTTTTTCGTTTTCAGAAAACGATTCTGTAGGTTTGGCATTGATAATTAAATCGAATTCTTTTAATCGCTCCAATGTTTTTAGCGGAGCTGTTTTAGCAGAATCTAAGGTAAAAGGAGCAACTCGATAGTGTTTTTGAATCGTTTTAATATAGTCGGCTATATGAATATCATCTAATTGTCCATTTCCTTTTAAAATAGCTACTTTTTTGGTTTTGCTTTCCGTAAGTTGTTTTATAGCGTCGGTAAAAGCATATTCTAATTTGGTAACCGATGTATTAATGCGTTCGTTTGTAGTGGCACCTAGCCCATTTTGAAGCAAA
>JAHDEF010000256.1 GCA_020628975.1 Aquimarina sp.
TACTAACAAAAAAAGCTTTCAAATTTCTGAAAGCTTTTTTTGTTGGGGTGTAAGTTAGTTAGATGTATTTTTATTATAAAGAAGTGTACTTTCCTGTAACTTCGTTATAGGTACTTGTAATTTTATTCGTTAAATTCATAATTTGAACTAGAGGTAAGTTGTTGTTTATAAAATCTTTTTTGTTGTTTTCGATAAGTTGAAAAAGCCCTAAGATTTTGCCAATTTTTTCTTCTATATCAAAAGTATTTAAGTCATTAATAAGTAACCAGTTTAATGATTTATTCATTTCTGCGTAAATATCTTCTACTTGGTTACAAAGTTCTTTAGCATCTAACTTTTCTTTGCGATATAATCTACAGGCAGTATAATATAAACATAAACGTTGTGAAAGCATGCGTTGCTTTCCTGAAATATTTACGGTTTCTACTTTCAGTTGTTCTGATGAACTCTCGTTGGCAAACTCTTTACTGTATTTCGATTCTTCTTCAATGGCCAATACTAATTGGTGGCATTTCTTAAGTAATTCATTAGATTGTGTCATAATAGCGTTTACATTTTCCAAAGAATGTTCTCTTAATGACTGTTTGAATTTTTCCCACTGGTTTTTTTCCTTACGAAGCGACGACTTAATTTTGATAGAGCTATCCTTGCTATTAGCTTCTAATATCGATAAGTTCCTTTCGAATAACTGAATACTCGAATTAAACTCGTTAGTCAATTCTGTTCCGTGCGAGCCTGCTAGTTTTAACATGTACAGTTTAGCAATACGCTGCGATAACATACGTTGTTTACCAGAAATATTAGTAGCTTTTCCATAACTGATATTTCCATAGGTATTCGATTGAGCAAAACTTAATGCGCTACATAATAATATGAGGCCGAGGGACATAATCTTCTTCATAGTTAAAATTTTAATGCGTTATTCGTCTAGGGTTTAAGTATTTCGTCTAACAAATGTAAGTATTTGATTCAATTAACTAAGTATTTTTATTCAAAAATCAACTCTTTTTTGTGCGAAAACATTATAGTATGATTTTTTTTAGCTTTTTTTATTACTTAAATACGTAGTTTTTATAATTATTTTTATTGTTTTCTTAATTCATTTTTATTTTAAAGTATTAAAAAAGAGGGTTTTGTGGTTGTTTTGGGGAAATACTTAGAAAATAATCTAGATACCTAAGTAATTATACTTAGAAAGTACTTATATTTGCCTTGTGAGATTAGAATAACTAAACTTTTGTTTTATGAAAAATAAGTTTTTACAATTAGCTACCGCTGCATCAGTGGTATTCTTAGTTTCTTGTGGAGGAAAAAAGAAAGAAGCACCAGCTGCTGAGGCGCCAGCTGCTGCAGTAACTACATTAGACATTGAAAAACCGCAGTTGAAATTCGGTTTTATTAAATTGACAGATATGGCTCCTTTGGCGATTGCTAAAGAAAAGGGATTCTTTGAAGATGAAGGGCTTTTTGTATCGGTTGAGGCACAGTCAAACTGGAAAAACATCTTAGATCGTGTAATTGATGGTCAATTAGACGGTTCACACATGTTGGCAGGTCAGCCTATTGCAGCACAAGCTGGTTTTGGCCGTCAAGCTAAGTTGGTGACTCCGTATTCTATGGACTTAAACGGGAATGGAATTACGGTTTCAAACGAAGTTTGGTCAAAAATGAAACCTCATGTTAAAAAGGATGCTGCAGGTAAGCCTATTCATCCAATCGGTGCAGAAGCTATTAAGCCTGTAGTTGAGGAGTATAAGAAAAATGGTAAAGCCTTTAAAATGGGTATGGTATTTCCAGTTTCAACGCATAACTACGAGATTCGTTATTGGTTAGCAGCAGCGGGAATTAATCCAGGTATGTATACTAAAGAAAATATTCAAGGTCAGGTTGATGCAGATGTATTATTATCGGTAACTCCTCCGCCACAAATGCCAGCAACATTAGAAGCGGGTACTATTTACGGATATTGTGTGGGTGAGCCTTGGAACCAACAAGCGGTATTCAAAGGAATCGGTGTTCCTGTAACTACCAACTACGATATTTGGAAGAATAACCCAGAAAAAGTATTTGTATTAACTGAAGAATTTACTCAGAAATATCCAAACACTACAATCGCAATTACTAAAGCGTTAATCCGTGCTGGACAGTGGTTAGATGCTCCTGGAAACAGAAAAGAAGCTGTTGAAATTTTATCGCGTTCTGAATATGTAGGTGCACCAGTAAATGTATTAGCAAATTCAATGACAGGAACTTTTGAATTCGAAAAAGGAGATAAAAGAGCGATGCCTGACTTTAACGTATTCTATCGTTACAATGCAACATATCCATTCTATTCTGATGCCGTTTGGTTCTTAACTCAAATGCGTCGTTGGGGTCAAATTCCTGATGCTAAGCCTGCTGATTGGTATGCTTCAAAAGCAAAAGAAATTTACAAGCCAGGTATTTGGAAAAAAGCCGCTGAATTATTGGTAGCGGAAGGTAAAATTCCAGCTAGCGATATTCCTTCAACTGATGGTTATAAGCCAGCTACTTCTGAATTTATTGATGGAAATAAATTTGATGGTAAAGATCCAATAGGCTATATCAATAGCTTCAAGATTGGAAATAAAGATAAGTAATTTAGGGAGTGTTGAATTTTTT
>JAHDEF010000257.1 GCA_020628975.1 Aquimarina sp.
TTGAAATGTTGTGTTTTAGTAAATTCTTTCTCTTTAGTTTTTTTGTTTTTATTAGTTGAAGGTGTAACCTTAATTTTTAAGGTTTTTGATTTCAGAACTTTGTCTTTCAAATAATAAAGAGGAGATTTTATTTTATAAGTGCCAGTCTTCTCTGCACGTAATTCGAAGTTGTAAGTCTCAGTATACTTAGGTGAACTTTTTCCGTTAAAGCTATGGAGCCTTCTTTGTTCCTTTACCTTAAAGTTAGATAGATCTGGTAGCTGAGTAGAATCGTGCTTTATTTCAGATCTTAATTCAAATGTTAGTTTGATAATGTCTCCTACTTCGTAGTTTTCTCTATCTATACTACTATTAGCAGTTTGAGAATAAATATTGCAGGCTAAGAATAGGATTAAAAGTACAGATACTAGTCTTTGTATTTTAGAGAAAGTCAAGCTAATGAGTTTAATAGTTGTAACTAACGGTAAGATACAGAATTATTGCTCCAGCAAGTTTGTTTTTCCACTTTTTTGCTTCATACCCCAATGTAAAATAGACTTTACAATGCAGTCTACTTCGTCCTTATAATTCACATTTATTACACTCTCAGTTTCTAACCATCCCTTGATTTTAACGATAGATTCAAGATTAAAATTCGGAATCACCGTAACTCCCATTCTCTCTAAAGCAGCGGCATTACATTGTTGTTCGTATTGACCACTCATAGGGATTGTTAGTAGTTTTTTTCCTAGGTAGAGTACTTCTGCAGGGGTTTCGAAACCTGCACCGCATAGCATACCTTCACAAGTAACCATACTATCTACAAAAGCTTTATTGTCTATAGGTGAGATATGGATGTGATTATTATGAGTACTCTGTGTTGTACAATGTTTTGAAAATACTTGCCATTGGGTTTCTGGAAATCTAGATAAGACTTCTACGATCTTACTATTGCTATAAGCGGGAAGGTAAACGGTATAATGTCCTTTATTAGTAGGAGTAGCTTCTCTAATTTCGTTTCGAATAATAGGAGCGTAAATTTCTTCACTATAATTTTCAAAATGTAACCCAAACTGCTTTTCGGTAGGGGCGTATTTGTTTAGTATAAGTGATCCTATACGATCTTTAGTATCAGGTCTAGGTGCATTGTTGTCGATTACAGCGGCTTGATGACTAAAACTTACGCAAGGAATTTTTTTCCATTTTGCAGCCCAAGCAGAAACAGGTTCGAAATCATTGATCACTAGATCGTACTTCTCGATAGGTAGCCTATTAATTTCTTTAAACAAACGAAACGGATTCGCCTTCGTAAATGTTTTCCAAAGATCAACACCGCCTTTTTTTCCAAAAATAAAGCTAAGACCTTTGAATTGATAGGTTATGGGATAGGGCAACGAAACATCGGCTTGAATGCCACTAACCAACAAGTCTAAGTCTATTTTATGTTTTTGTAATACAGGAATGATGGCACGTGCTCGACTTAGGTGACCATTTCCAGTACCTTGTATCGCGAACAGTACCTTCATGTGTGTATCAATCTATTTATTGATTTCGAATTCTTGTAAAAGACTCGAAAATAATTCTGATGTTTCAGGAACGAGCTCTTCTTCAGTAGGGTGTTTATCATCGTTTTTGTGAGAAATGGTCTGATCTTCATAATAATGATATAAGCTCCATTTTCCGTCATTGTATTCGAGAGCCGTAAGATTCTCAATCCAGTCTCCCGAATTTAAATACATAACAGTACCATTATCGGTTTTAATTTCTCGCATTATAGGTTGGTGAATATGTCCACATACCACATAATCATATTTTTTATCAATGGCAATTTCGGCAGCTGTGTGTTCGAAGTTGTTGATAAACTTTACGGCTGATTTTACGCTATTTTTAATTTTCTTAGACATGGAAATCGGGCCTTTGCCCATTAGTTCCATAATATAATTTATAAATCGATTGAAAAGAATTAAGGTATCGTAGCCGATAGCTCCTAGTTTAGCAAGCCATTTCGAATGTTGCATAGTAACATCGAAAACATCGCCATGAAAACACCAGGCTTTTTTGCCATCTACGTCCAGCATCATTTTGTTGACAATTTCTAGTCCACCAAGTTTAAAACCAACGAATTTTCGAAGCATTTCGTCATGGTTTCCGGTAATGTAATGAACAGGGATTCCTTTCGTAATGTACCCCATGAGATACTTAATGATTTTCATATGAGATTTTGGCCAGTACCTTTTTTTGAACTGCCAAATGTCTATAATATCACCATTAAGAATAATCTTTTTAGGTTGAATAGATTTTAAGTAACGAAGTAATTCTTTGGCATGACAGCCATAAGTACCCAAATGTACATCCGATATTACGACAACCTCTACATCACGTTTTTTCATGAACTACTGCTTAGCTTACAAGTTAGCTAAAATAGTATTTGAAAAGTCATTGAGCGTTTTCAAATGCTTAAGGCTATATTAATTAGGTATTAATTTAACAGAGTCAAATAATAAATTAATGTGAATCTTGTTTAAGAAATTGCTGTCAGTTTGAGACATCCAAAAAAAGATTTTATCCAGTTATTAAACTGACATAAGTTATATCAATAGTCCACGCTTCCTCCTTAGAAGGAGGATTGAGGAGGATGTTTTTTAAAGAAACACCCATC
>JAHDEF010000258.1 GCA_020628975.1 Aquimarina sp.
TGATTTCTGAAGGGAAAAAACACAATTATTTTTATTTGATTTTGAAAGGGTGTGCTAAGGCGTACTATATCAAAGATTCCAAAGAAGTTTGCTCATGGTTTGCGTTCGAAGATGAAATACTAGCGACTATTAGTACATTTAATGGAGAACCTTCCAAGGAAACAATTGTACTCCTGGAAGATTCAACGTTGATTCAACTTCAAACAAAATCAATTAAAGAGCTTGCAGGTATTAATTTAGATGTTAGTCACTTGATCAAGGATATTATTCTCGAACATGCGGTATTTCTTGAGGCGAAGCTATATCAATTACAATTTATGTCTAGCGAAGAACGTTACAAAGCTTTACTTAAAGTTGCTCCAGAGGTATTACAAAAAGTATCTCTTACCGATATTGCCTCTTATCTAGGGGTAAGTCGTGAAACCCTAAGCAGAATTCGAAGGAAGAGGTGATTTTGTGACAATTGTCAAATGTTTCCTCGCTGGTATCCTGTACTTTTGTAAGCGAAATCTAAACTATCCATGCTTATGAAACTACGTAAAGCCATAATATTTCTTGTTTTTCCATTATTAATTACTAGCTTATCAGGCTGTTTAAAGTGGGCTGCAAGAGCTGTAAACAAACTTCCTGAAGAGACGGCATTACACAAAACCTATAATTATGATGGTAAGGTAGTTATTGTTGGAGCCGGTGCTTCAGGCTTGGCAGCAGCAAAAGTATTAGAACAGAACAATATTGATTATCTGATTTTAGAAGCAACGAATAGATATGGAGGTAGATTGAAAAAGGATACAACGCTAGCAGATTTTCCAATTGATATTGGCGCAGAATGGATACATAGTGCTCCCATTGTACTTAATGTATTGAAAGGAAAGAAAGGCAAACAAATAGAGGAAGAATTGATTCCTTATAAACTGGAAAATACGGCAAATTGGGACGGAGAAAAATACAAAGTCAATCCTCAATGGAAGAATAAGGCTGCATACAGTTTTATGCCAGAATCTAAATTCAAAAATTCTACTTGGTATGATTTTTTCCATAAAAATATTGCACAAGCAGTCAAGCATAAAATCAAGTATAATTCGCCAGTTACTGAAATTAATCATTCAGACAGTAAGGTTATTATTAAAATTGAAAATGGTGAAATTTATGAAGCCGATAAAGTATTAGTTACGGCATCTGTAGGGGTTCTTAAATCAAATCTCATCAAGTTTATTCCAGCAATGAACTTCGAAAAGAAAAAAGCTATAGAAGAATTAAGCTTTCATCAAGGGTTTAAAGTTGTCATGAAATTCTCTGAAAAATTTTATCCTGATGCCATAAATTGTAAAGTAAAAAATGGAGAAAAAGTATTTTACGATATAGCCTTTGGAAAAAATGCACAAGCCAATGTATTGGGCTTTCTTTGTACGGGGAAAGAAACCTTAAATTATTATGCCCTTAACACGGAACAAAAAATTATAAATGCTTTAATCGAAGAATTAGATAAAATGTTTGATGGACAAGCATCTGCAACTTATACAGGGGACTTTATTTTGGAAAATTGGGGAAAGCATAAATATACTCAAGGTACATGGACACAAGCATTCCAAGAAAAAAAATCGCATTTAAAAACGTTAAACCAACCCATCAACAATAAAATCTATTTTGCAGGTGAAATATACGACCCATACAGGCAAATGGGAGTGCCAGGTGCGATATTGTCTGGCTATTACTCCATTGATAGATTGCTTAACGATGAAAAATAAAACTGGCTACAATATTTGGCTAAAATGCCAATAGCTCCCATGCGGTTACTTTTAACTAGACCGTAAGGCGCTACCAAAAAAAGAAGAAAAGACTAGGAGATTTTGCTTGACACGATAATAGTGGCGAGTAGCTTTTGAGAAAATTTTTTCATTAGACGAAGAAAAAATTCTTTGCATCCCCGATTGCTATCGATTACCTATGAGCTGTACCACTCGTCTGCGAAGTTAAGTTTATTATAGCGAAGAGTAATGTCCTTAGATTAGATGCTGTAAAGTAAATTATTAGCGTTACTTTTGAAAAACGAACTATTTTTTTATCAATCTTTTGTTTATGAATTACTTAGATGTGTTTGACCTTTTTTGGAAACAAGTAACAATAAGTGTGGAAGAAGGTCGCTTTGCGAAGTTAACTATGGCAAAGACCATTGGTAAACCTAACTTAAGAAACATATTTGTTAGGCCAGTCTATTCTGAAGATGGTTTTAAGGTTTTACTTAAATTGCGCTACAGGTCTATAGAGACGGAGGATAAGGAGGACGAACTTACGTTAGAAGAGGCATTTGTGGTCTTGAAATCACATCTCAGAAAGTCTTTTTCATCTGTTCTATTATTTACGACCTCAAAAGATGTTACTTTCAAAATTAATAAAAAGGGGGCTGGCAGCATTACCGAGTCCTTGCCTACTTTTAGTGAGGTTTAAGCCTCTTGAGTATCGATGTTTGCCCAAAAAACGGACAGCTAACAAAGCAAGGGACATTGGTGAATAATACAAGGTATACGCTGCGTCATAGTTTCGCTAACCGCTTGCTAGTGGTTCTGCTCAGAAATTATGAATGGTTTAGGCGAGACTTATTTAATGTCTGAACGAAAAAGGCAACTTTT